>JBOHDW010000259.1:0-1857 GCA_050700795.1 Nocardioidaceae bacterium
GTCGCCGTACTTCTCGCCGAAGAGCGCCATCGCACCCGAGCGCAGCGCCTCGTCCTGGCTCATCTGCTCCGCGTGCACCGCGAGGTCGGCCAGGACCAGGTCATTGACCCGCGCCTCGACGTCGACCATCGCCGACTCCGGCACGGCTCCCGCCGCGGAGAAGTCGAACCGGAACCGGCCGGGCGCGTTCTCCGACCCCGCCTGGGTGGCGGTCTCGCCGAGCGCCTCGCGGAACGCCTTGTGCACCATGTGCGTGGCCGTGTGGGCACGGCTGATCGCCTTGCGTCGCTCCACGTCGACCAGTGCCTGCGCCGGCGTACCGACGGTCACCTCGCCGGTCAGCACCTGGGCCTTGTGCACGATCAGCCCGCTGATCGGAGTCTGCACGTCGATGACACGCACGTGTGCACCGTTCGCCAGCTCGATCTCCCCCTGATCGGCCAGCTGGCCGCCGCCCTCCGCATAGAACGGGGTCCGGTCCAGCACCAGCTCGACCTGGTCACCAGCACCGGCCGCCTCGACGACTCCGGACGATCCGACGATCCCCCGCACGGTGGCCTCGGTGACCACCTCGTCGTACCCGGTGAACTCCACCGCCCGGCCCAGCCGGTCGGAGATCGCCCGGTAGTAGCCGGCGTCCGCGTGCCGGCCCTTCTTGGCCCGGGCGTCGGCCTTGGCGCGATCGCGTTGTTCGGTCATCAGCCGCCGGAACTCGTCCGCGTCGACGGAGAGCCCCTGCTCGCCGGCCATCTCGACGGTCAGGTCGATGGGGAAGCCGTAGGTGTCGTGCAGGGTGAAGGCCCGCCCTCCGGAGAGCCGGGTCTGACCGGCCGCCTTCGTCTCGGCCGCGGCCACCTCGAACAGGGCGGTTCCGGTGCGCAGCGTCTCGCGGAACGCCTCCTCCTCGGCGTAGGCGATGGTGGAGATGCGCGTCCAGTCGGTGCCCAGCTCGGGGTAGGACTCCTGCATCTTGTCGCGGCTGGTCGTGAACAGCTCCGCGAGCGACGGGTCCTCGACGCCCAGCAGCCGCATCGACCTCACCACGCGTCGTAGCAGCCGCCGCAGGACATAGCCACGGCCCTCGTTGCCGGGCGTGACCCCGTCGGAGACCAGCATCATCGAGCCGCGTACATGGTCGGCGACGACCCGGAACCGGATGTCGTCGTCGTGGTCGACGCCGTACCGCCGCCCGGAGAGCTCCACCGCCTTCGCGATGACCGGGTAGATCTGGTCGATCTCGTAGACGTTCGCCTTGTCCTGCAGCAACATCGCGACGCGCTCCAGCCCCATGCCGGTGTCGATGTTCCGCTTGGGCAGCGGGCCCACCACGTCGAAGTCTTCCTTGCTGCGGACGGCACTGAGCTCGTCCTGCATGAAAACCAGGTTCCAGATCTCCATGTAGCGGTCCTCGGCGGACCAGTCCCGGTCCGGTCCGTGCGCCGGCCCGCGGTCGTAAAGGATCTCCGAGCAGGGCCCGCCGGGACCCGGCACCCCCATGCTCCAGTAGTTCTCCTTCTTCCCGAGGCGCACGATGCGGTCGTCCGGGACGCCGGTGACCTTTCTCCACAGCGCGACGGCGTCGGTGTCGTCGTCCAGGACGCTCGGGTAGAGCCGGTCCTCGGACAGCCCGAAGCCACCGTCGGCGACCGGCTTCGTGACGAGCTCCCAGGCGAGCTCGATGGCGCCCTGCTTGAAGTAGTCGCCGAAGGAGAAGTTGCCGTTCATCTGGAAGAAGGAGCCGTGTCGCGTGGTCTTGCCGACCTCGTCGATGTCGACGGTGCGCACGCACTTCTGCACCGATGTGAGCCGCTTCGCCGGCGGCTCCTGCTCCCCGAGGAAGTACGGCTTGAACGGCAC
>JBOHDW010000260.1:0-5837 GCA_050700795.1 Nocardioidaceae bacterium
GTCGAGGCGTTGCAGCTGGAGTACTCCTGGATCAAGGAGTTCGACCCGCGGTTCAACGTCAAGTACCGCGACGACAAGTCCTACCCCTGGCTCGCGGTGACCGTCTCGGAGGAGTTCCCCCGCGTGATGGTCGGACGTGGCGCGAAGAAGAAGGGGGTGCGCTACTTCGGGCCGTACTCCCACGCGTGGGCGATCCGCGAGACCGTCGACCTGCTGTTGCGGGTGTTCCCGATGCGTTCGTGCTCCAACGGCGTGTTCACCCGCTCCGGGCAGATCGGCCGGCCCTGCCTGCTGGGCTACATCGGCAAGTGTGCGGCACCTTGCGTTGGGCGGGTCAGCGCCGAGGAGCATCGCGCGATCGTCGAGGACTTCTGTGACTTCATGGGGGGACAGACCGCCGCGTTCGTCAAGCGGGTCGAGCACCAGATGTACGCCGCCTCCGAGGAGATGGACTACGAGAGGGCGGCCCGGCTGCGCGACGACATCCGTGCGCTCAACCGGGCGCTGGAGAAGCAGGCCGTGGTGCTCGGGGACGGAACCGACGCGGACGTCATCGCGCTGTCCGAGGACCCGCTCGAGGTGGCCGTGCAGATCTTCCACGTGCGCGGCGGCCGGATCCGCGGCCAGCGCGGCTGGGTCGCGGACAAGGTCGACGACGCCGACACGGGCGGGCTGGTGGAGCGCTTCCTGCTCCAGCTCTACGACGGCGAGACCGCCGACGCGATCCCCCGCGAGATCCTGGTGCCCGCGCTCCCCGATGGACATCCGGTTCTCGAGGAGTGGCTCACCGAGCTGCGGGGGGCCAGGGTGCGTCTCAAGGTGCCCCGTCGCGGCGACAAGCGCACCCTCCAGGAGACGGTCGCGCGCAACGCCTTGCAGGCACTCGGACTGCACAAGACCAAGCGGGCCACCGACCTGACCGCCCGCAACCTGGCCCTCGAGGAGATCCAGGCGGCGCTGAGGCTGCCCTCGGCCCCGTTGCGGATCGAGTGCTACGACATCTCGAACCTCCAGGGCACCGAGGTGGTCGGCTCGATGGTGGTCTTCGAGGACGGGCTGCCCCGCAAGGGCGAGTACCGCCGCTTCATCATCCGCAGCGTGGAGGGGCAGAACGACGTCGCGGCCATGCACGAGGTGATCACCAGGCGGTTCCGTCGGCTGCTCGACGAGAGGGTCGAGGCACCCGACATCGCCGACGTCGAAACGACCCGGCAGACCGACGGCGGCGCCGATGACGAACCACGCGGCCCGATGCTGATCGACCCCGACACCGGGCGGCCCCGCAAGTTCGCCTACGCGCCCGGCCTCGTCGTCGTCGACGGAGGCCCCCCACAGGTCGCCGCCGCCCAACGCGCCCTCGACGAGCTCGGCATCGACGACGTCCCGGTGTGCGGACTGGCCAAGCGACTGGAGGAGGTGTGGCTCCCGGGCGAGCAGGACCCGGTGATCATGCCGCGCACGAGTGAGGGGCTCTACCTACTGCAGCGGGTGCGCGACGAGGCGCACCGGTTCGCGATCACCCACCACCGGTCGCGCCGGTCGAAGTCCATGGTGGAGAGCCTGCTCGACGACGTGCCCGGGCTCGGGGAGGTACGCCGCAAGAGCCTGCTCCGCCGGTTCGGGTCGCTGCGGAGGCTCCGGGCTGCCACAGTGGAGGAGATCGCGGCGGTGTCGGGGATCGGGCCGCGGACCGCGGAGGCGATCGCGGCGGCCCTGGCGGACGGTTCGAAGCGGTCGGTGGCGGTCAACACCGCGACCGGAGAGATCGAGGAGTCCTAGATGGCCGACCCGGTTCAGCCGGATGGGGAGCCCGCAGGGGACCACCGGGGTGAGCTCGTGATCGTCACCGGGATGACCGGTGCCGGCCGGAGCACCGCCGCGAAGGAGCTGGAGGACCTCGGCTTCTTCGTCGTGGACAACCTGCCCCCTCAGCTGGTCGCCGATGTGGTCCGCCTGGTCGACGAGACGCACGGCCCCAGCCAGCCGATCGGGGTCGTGGTCGACGTCCGGTCGGGCTCCTTCTTCGCGGGACTGCAAGAGGTGCTCGCCCGTGGCAAGACCGGTCGCCGCACCACGCTGCTCTTCCTCGAGGCCACCGACGACGTGCTGGTCCGCCGCCAGGAGGCGGCCCGACGGCCGCACCCCATGCAGGAGGGCGGGCGCCTTCTTGACGGGCTGCAGCGTGAGCGCGTCGTCCTGGGCGACCTGCGCGCCGACGCGGATCTGGTGATCGACACCTCGGACCTCAACGTGCACGGCCTGACCGAGAAGGTGGCCGATGCCTTCGGCACGCCGCACACGATGTCTCTGAAGGCGACCGTGGTCAGCTTCGGGTTCAAGTACGGCATCCCGGTCGACGCCGACTTCGTGGCCGACATGCGCTTTCTGCCGAACCCGTACTGGCTGCCGGAGCTGCGTGGCCTCACCGGCAAGGACGCCCGCGTGGCCGGCTACGTCCTGGAACGGCCGGAGGCGCAGGAGTTCCTGGACCGCTACGTCGCGTTGCTGAACACCGTGATCGCCGGCTACCTGCGCGAGGGGAAGCGACTGATGACGATCGCGATCGGCTGCACCGGTGGCAAGCACCGCAGCGTGGCGATGACCGAGGAGGTGGCCGCCCGGCTCCGCGCCGACGGCGTCGACGCCCGCACGATCCATCGTGATCTGGGGCGCGAGTGAGCGCACCCGTCGAGGTGCGGGCGGTCGCGCTCGGCGGCGGTCACGGCCTGGCTGCCTCCTTGGCGTCGCTCCGCCGGATTGTCGGTGAGCTCACGGCCGTGGTGACCGTCGCCGACAACGGCGGCTCGTCGGGTCGGCTGCGCGACGAGTTCGGGGTGCTGCCGCCCGGAGACCTGCGTCAGGCGCTGGCCGCCCTGTGCGGAGACGACGACTGGGGACGCACCTGGGCGCGGGTCCTGCAGCATCGGTTCGACAGCGCCGGGCCGATGCACGAGCACGCGGTCGGCAACCTGCTGATCGTGGCCTTGTGGGAGCTGCTGGGCGACCAGGTGGCCGGGTTGGACTGGGTCGGCCGGCTGCTCGGCGCACAGGGCCGGGTGCTGCCGATGTCGTTGATCCCGCTCGAGCTCACCGCGACGGTGCGGGGCGCCGACCCCGCCCGGCCGGAGCGGCTCGGCACGGTGCGTGGTCAGGTCGGGGTCGCCACGACCCACGGGGAGGTCCTGGCGATCGCCCTCGACCCCGGCGATCCGCCGGCCTGCCCGGAGGCGGTGGCGGCGGTGCGGTCCGCGGACTGGGTGGTGCTGGGTCCGGGGTCCTGGTTCAGCAGCGTGATGCCGCACCTTCTCGTGCCCGACCTCCGCGCGGCCCTGGTCGAGACGCCTGCTCGTCGCGTGGTCACCCTCAACCTGGCTCCCCAGCCGGGCGAGACCGAGGGGTTCGCACCCGAGACCCATCTCGACGTGCTCGCCAGACACGTCCCCGAGCTGCGGATCGACACCGTCCTGGTGGACGGTTCCGTCGTCGACGACCCGGGTCGGCTCCGGACGGCCGCGGAGGCGATCGGGGCCGAGGTGGTGGTCGCCGATCTCGCCGTCGCCGACGGCACCGCCCGTCACGACGCGACGAAACTGGCCGCCGCCTATGCGAGCTTGATGCGGCCGGACTAGGGTGTGCCGAGTTGACCAACGGGTTGGTCGGTCGGTTGGTTGGTGACCCTTCTCGGGCGCGGGGAAAGGCTGTGGACGTGGCAGGATCGGACTCATGGCGATGACGGCGCAAGTGAAGGCGGAACTCGCCAGCACTCCTGTCACCAAGGCGTGTTGTCGAAAGTCCGAAGTCTCCTCGATGCTCCGGTTCGCCGGTGGCCTACACATCGTCAACGGCCGCATCGTCGTCGAGGCCGAGCTGGACACCGGTGCCGCGGCGCGTCGGTTGCGTCGCGACATCGCGGAGATCTACGGCCACAGCTCGGAGCTCGTGATGGTCTCCGGCAACGGCATCCGCAAGGGCAGCAGGTACGTCGTCCGGGTGGTGCGCGACGGCGAGGCGCTGGCCCGGCAGACCGGGCTGCTCGACGGCCGCGGCCGACCCGTCCGCGGGCTTCCGCCGCAGGTGGTGTCGGGCTCCAGCTGCGACGCCGTGGCCGCATGGCGTGGGGCGTTCCTGGCCCATGGCTCGCTCACCGAGCCGGGCCGTTCCTCGGCACTGGAGGTCACCTGCCCCGGACCCGAGGCCGCCCTCGCCCTGGTCGGTGCGGCGCGGCGGCTGGGCATCTCGGCGAAGGCCCGCGAGGTTCGCGGTGTCGACCGGGTCGTGATCCGCGACGGCGACGCGATCGGCGCGCTGCTGGCCAAGCTCGGCGCACACGAGTCTCTGATGGCGTGGGAGGAGCGCCGGATGCGCCGCGAGGTGCGGGCGACCGCCAACCGGCTGGCCAACTTCGACGACGCGAACCTCCGCCGGTCCGCACGGGCCGCGGTGGCCGCGGGCGCCCGGGTGGAGCGCGCGCTGGAGGTTCTCGGCGACGAGGTGCCCGACCACCTCAAGCTCGCCGGCGACCTGCGGCTGAAGCACAAGCAGGCCTCCTTGGAGGAGCTTGGTCAGCTGCACGAGCCGCCCCTGACCAAGGATGCGATCGCGGGACGGATCCGTCGGCTCCTCGCGATGGCCGACAAGCGGGCGCAGGAGCTCGGCATCCCCGACACCGAGGCCAGCCTCACTCCCGAGATGCTGGCCGAGACTCCCTGACTCGCAAGCGGCCGGCCGCCCCGGGGTAGGGTCGAGCACGCAGGGGCGGACCGACGTGGCGCCCGTACAGCCAGCCAGCACGAGGAGATCGAGGTCCCGTGACCGTACGCGTGGGTATCAACGGCTTCGGCCGGATCGGCCGCAACTTCTACCGGGCCGTGGCCGCCGCCGGGGCCGACATCGAGATCGTCGCCGCCAACGACCTCGGCGACCTGACCACGATGGCGCACCTGCTCAGGTACGACTCGATCCTCGGAAAGTTCCCGGAGGAGATCGCCACCTCCGACAGCGCGATCCAGGTAGGCGGCAAGACTCTCACGATCCTCGCCGAGCGTGACCCGGCCGCCCTCCCCTGGAAGGACCTCGGTGTCGACGTGGTCATCGAGTCGACCGGCTTCTTCACCGACGGCACCAAGGCGAAGGCGCACCTCGACGCCGGCGCGAAGAAGGTGATCATCTCCGCCCCCGGCAAGAACGAGGACGTCACGATCGTGATGGGGGTCAACGACGCGGCGTACGACCCGGAGCGGCACGCGATCATCTCCAACGCCTCCTGCACCACGAACTGCCTCGCGCCGATGGCCAAGGCGCTCAACGACGAGTTCCAGATCGTCAAGGGGCTGATGACCACGATCCACGCCTACACCGCCGACCAGAACCTCCAGGACGGTCCGCACAAGGACCTGCGGCGGGCCCGGGCCGCGGCTATCAACATCGTGCCCACCTCGACCGGGGCCGCCAAGGCCATCGGGCTGGTGCTCCCCGAGCTCAAGGGCAAGCTCGACGGCTACGCCCTCCGGGTGCCGGTCCCGACGGGCTCCGCCACCGACCTGACCTTCGAGGCCGGCCGGGAGACCGACGTCGCGGAGGTCAACGCGGCGATGAGGGCCGCGGCCGACGGTCCGTTGAAGGGGTATCTCAAGTACACCGAGGACCCGATCGTGTCCACCGACATCGTCACCGACCCGCACTCCTGCATCTTCGACGCGGGACTGACCAAGGTCATCGGCAACCAGGTGAAGGTCGTGTCCTGGTACGACAACGAGTGGGGCTACTCGAACCGGCTCGCGGACGTGGTCTCGCTGGTCGGCTCCAAGCTGTCATGAGCGGTCGGGGCGCGTCCGAGT
>JBOHDW010000261.1:0-7437 GCA_050700795.1 Nocardioidaceae bacterium
CCCGACGGCCTGCCACCCGGAGCCGCCCGCATGGTGCGTGCCTTCGGCACCGTGATGATGGAGATGTTCGGCAGCATCGAGACGTCTGAGGAGGAGGAGCAGGGCGCGCTCCGCGGGCTTTCGGCCAGCGTCGGCGTGTACGTCGGCCCGGCGCGGCTCGTCCACGGGCCCGCCGACTTCGACCGGATCCAGGAAGGCGACGTGCTCGTCACCGAGTCGACGACCGAGGCCTTCAACATCCTGCTGCCGCTGCTCGGCGCGATCGTGACGGACAGTGGCGGGCTGCTCTCCCACTCGGCGATCGTGGCCCGCGAGTACGGCATCCCCGGTGTGGTGGGCACTCGCCACGCGACCAGTCGATTCACCGACGGGATGCGGCTCCGCGTCGATGGGGACGCCGGGGAGGTGACGATCACCTCGTGACGACCACCGTCGTACCGCTCGAGGAGGCTCGCGAGGAGTCACTGTTCGGAGCGAAAGCGGTCGGACTCGGGGAGGCCCTGCGCGGGGGTCTTCCCGTGCCGCCCGGACTCGCGCTCGCGGGCGACGTCACAGAGGCGATCGCTGCTGGGGACCCAGTGACGCTTGCCGGGCTCGTCGAGGCTGCGGATTCCCTGGCCTACCCCCTCGCGGTGCGGTCGTCGGCGGTGGACGAGGATGGTGCCGCGGCGAGCTTCGCGGGTCAGCACCTGACGTTGCTCAACGTGACGTCTCCGGAGGGACTCGGCCCCGCGGTCCGAGAGATCTGGTGGTCGGCGAACTCGGACTCGGTCATCAGCTATCGCAAGCGGGTCGGCCTGTTCACTCGCCCGAGCGTGGGCGTCGTCGTGCAGAGCCTTCTCGACCCCGAGGTGGCGGGGGTGATGTTCACCCGTAATCCCGTCACCGGCGCCGACGAGCGGATGATCGAGGCGAGCTGGGGGCTCGGCGAGGTGGTCGTGGCGGCCCGGGTGATCCCCGACAACTTCCGGCTGTCACCCTCCGGCGAGGTGCTGGATCGTCGCGCCGGGGTGAAGGAGGTGGCGATCCGACCGGTCGCGACCGGCGGCACCGTCGAGGAGGCCGTGGCACCCGAGATGGTGGAGGCCCTTTGCCTCGATGACCGGGCACTCGATGCGCTCGCCACACTGGCGACCCGCTGCGAGCAGATCTACGGCCCCGGCCGAGACATCGAGTGGGCGTACGCCGACGGCACCCTCTACCTCCTCCAGTGCCGCGCGGTGACCCAGCCGGCCCCGACCCGGTCGGGTCCGGTCTCGGCTTCCGCGCCCCCGAGCGAGGTCATCGGCGCCGTGCCCCTGTTCGCCGGGCTGGACGAGGCGGAGGTCGAGCGGTTGGCCGGCTTGTTCAAGGAGCGCGAGTTCGGGGCCGGCGAGACGATCATCAAGGAGGGGGTCGGTGCGGCCGCATTCTTCGTGATCCTGTCGGGGCAGGTCGCGGTGTCGGTGCACGGCAAGCCCGTGTCGACCCTGACCCGGGGCGACTACTTCGGCGAGGTCGCCCTCATCGACGAGGGCGCCCGGTCAGCGACGATCACCGCCGCCACCGACGTCGTGTGTCAGGGGCTGACCTACTGGGAGTTTCGTCCACTGGTGCAGAGCAATGCGACGATCGCCTGGAACCTGCTGCAGACGCTGGCGAGACGGCTCCGTTCCGTCGAACGCGAGTAGCCTCGTCAACCCCCCCGACCACTCGCGTGGACCGCGCCACCCGACGCCGGGCGTCGGGCTCACCGGCTTGGGCTCGGCGTCGGTAGAAGTTGGCGTTGCGCCTGGTCGGAGACGTGTCGGCGCCAGTGGGTGACACTCCACTGGCGACGATGCACGAGTAGCCAGTAGACGTCGTGGCTGAGTAGCGCATAGAGGACGTCTGCCGCTTCATCGAGCTCCAGGTCGTGGCCGAGACTGCCGTCGAGGAGGCCGACCAAGGCACGCAGGGTCTGCCAGCGCTGTTCCTCGTGTCGGTCGAGTAGCTCGCGCACATCGTCGTCGGCCGCGCCGCTGCGAACGATCTCGTAGAGCGGCGCCAGGCGCTGAGTGATATCGCACGTCACGTTGACGATGCGTTGCAGCCGGCGGAGTGGGTCGCCGATCTGTGCGATCCGACGAACGTGGGGCCGGTCCAGCAGCGGAACGGCGTCGAGGTCTCCGACGATCTCGGCGTCCATGATCGCCGACAGCACCGCCGCCTTTGATCCGAACACGAAGTACACCGTTTGGTGGGCGACCTCGGCCGCCCGGGCGATGTCGGTGATCGTGGTGGCCGCTAGGCCACGGGACAGGAAGAGCCCCTTCGCGGCGGCGCAGATCTGCTGCCTGGTGCGCTGTGCGCGTTGCTGTTGAGTGCTTGACGACACCACAAAGCTAGAGTATACACTAGAGTTCACTCTAGTAATGAGGCGGCTATGACAGAGATCATGGGGGAGGCAGCGATGACGGAATGGCCGGATCTGCTCGCTCGCACGTACGACGTCGTACGTATCCCGATGGCGCAGCTCGATGACACGCTGCTCGACCGTCCGACACCATGCGCGGTGTGGACGCTGCGCCAACTGGTCGGACACACGATCGGTGCGATCGACATGTTCACCACCGCTGCCGGAGGCTCGCCACCGGTGCCCGTCGCCACCTCTGACGACGGTTCGCTGGTGGAACGCTTCGATGCCGCCGTCGCGCGCAATGTCGCGGCGTGGCGGGCGCTGGCCGATCCGGCGGCGACCCTCACGCTGCCCTTCGCGGAGCTCCCAGCAGATCTCGTCGCGGGCATGAACCAGCTGGATTCGCTGGTCCACGGCTGGGACATCGGGTCATCGCTCGGACTGCGGGTCGACTGGCCCGATGAGCTCTCTGATGTCGCGATGCGTACGGCCCAGATACGAGTGCCCCCTGGCCGCGGTCGGGTCTTCGGTGCCGAGGTGAGCACCGCAAGCACGAGCCCGGGAGAAAGGCTGCTCGCGTTCACCGGGCGAGACCCCGCCGCATGGCCCGGCGCCATCTGGGTCGCGGGCTCGCTGGTCACCGTCAAACCGTCAGACGCCTCCCCCGCGACGGCCTCGGCCGTCGAAATCTGGGAGCGCGAGGGCTCTGGCCCGCCCCGGCACATCCACGCCGAGCAGGATGAGCTCTGGTATGTGCTTGAAGGCCGGTTCACCTTCGCGGTCGGCGACAGAGAGTTCCAGGCCGACCCCGGTGAGTTCATCCTCGGCCCCCAGGGCGTGGCGCACACCTTCCGGGCCGACACCGCACGATCGCGGCTGCTCGACATCCACCTTCCTGGAGGCTTCGAACGCTTCTTCGTGCGGGCCGGAAGGCCGGCGACGACTCTCGTGCCGCCACCCGCCGAACCCGGCAACGCTGCCGCGGTGCGCGCCGCGATCGAGGAGTTCGGGGCGAGTGTCGTCGGTCCCCCGCTGAGCAACTGACGCCCGACCCGGGCAGGAGATCCAGATGAGGACGAAGACCCCGATCAATCCGTGGAGCTGGCAAGACACCCGAGGGTTCACCCAGGCGTGGCACATCGACGGACCCGGCACGGTCGTGCACCTGTCCGGACAGGTCCCGGTGGACGTGGACGGCCACCTGATCGGGGCCGACGACTTCGAACTCCAGACGCGACAGTGCTTCGACAACCTGATCACCGTCCTCGGCGCGGCTGGTGCCAGCCTCACCGACGTCGTGAAGTTCACCATCTACCTCACCGACATCACCCGACTCCCGGACTACGGGCGCATCAAGGCCGGCTATATCCAGGGCCAACAACCGGCCTCCACAGCCGTGCAGGTCGTGGCACTCGCCTTTCCCGGCGTGATGATCGAACTTGACGCGACCGCTGCAATCTGACCCGCGTCTCGGACTAGGCCCGATCCTTCGGGGACACCGCTATGGAACGCTGACGCGAAGAGCCTCAGACCACGCCCGACTCATAGGCGACCACTACGGCCTGGACCCGGTCGCGGAGGCCGAGTTTCATCAGGATTCGGGCTACGTGGGTCTTGACGGTGGTCTCGCCGATGAACAGCTCGGTGGCGATCTCGGCGTTGGAAAGGCCCCGCGCGACCAGGCGCAGGACGCCGAGCTCACGGGGTGTGAGCCGGTCAAGTCTCGCGGTTCCGGTTTGTGGCGCACCTGTGGTGAAGCGGTCCACCAGACGCCGGGTGAGAGAGGGGGCGAGCAGGGCGTCGGCGCCGCGGGCGGCCTGCCGGATCGCGATCACGATGTCCTCGCCGGGCATGTCCTTGAGCAGGAAGCCGGAGGCGCCGGCACGCATCGCGCGGTAGACGTACTCATCGAGATCGAAGGTCGTCAGCATGACAACGCGGGTGGGCGTATCCATCGCGGCGATCTGTGTCATCGCCTCGAGGCCGTCGACGCCGGGCATCTGCACATCGAGAAGGAGAACGTCGGGTTGCGACGCCGCCACAAGCGCGACCGCCTCGGCGCCGTCGGCGGCCTCGCCGGTGATCTCGATGTCCGGCTCGCCTTCCAGGATCATCCGCAGCCCGCCGCGCACCAGCGGCTGGTCGTCGGCGATGGCTACGGTGGTCACTGCCCTGCCGTTTGTAGGCGCCGACTGCGCAGCACGGCGTACACCTCGAACCCGCCGCCCTCGCGGGGTCCCCAGCGCAGCTCGCCTCCCCGGGCCGCGACCGTGTCGCGCAGCCCGGTCAGGCCGCGGCCGCTTCCGGGAACCCCGCCCGACAGGGTCGCCGCTCGGTTGCTGACCACGATCCGCGCGCCGCCGGAATCTCCGCGTACCGCCACCTTCACGTCCGCTCCGGGCGCGTGGCGCAACACGTTCGTCAATGCCTCCTGAACGACCCGGCAGGCGAGCAGTCGCAGCTCGGGATCAAGCAACTCGACCTCGGCCACGTCGGCGGTGATACTCAAACCGGCTGCCCGAGTGCGCCGCAGCAGCGCCGCGAGATCGCTCGCGACCTCACCCCTCATGGCCGCCAGGCCGTCACGAGCCGCACTGACGATGGTAGCCATCACCTCCTGGACTCTGGGATCGGCCGAGGACATCCGCCGTGCCGCCCCGGCCTGCAGCGCCACCACGGTGAGGCTGTGCCCAAGCTGGTCGTGCACCTCACGGGCCAGCCGGAGCCGCTCCGCCACAACCGCACGCTGCAAGGCCACCGTTTCCTGCCCGGCGAGCAGCTGGTTGTTCGCCCGACTCTGCTCCACCAGCCTGCTGACCTCGTTGACGGCCAGGCCCCCGAGCCATGCAAGCAGGATGATGACCGCCTCCCCGAAGGGGTCTGCGGCTCCGACGCCGACGCACGCGCCGAGCCAGCACAGGAGGAGGCCGATCACTGCGCCGCGCCGAGTCGAGAGTGCGGCGATCACGAATCCCGCCGCCAGCGCCAGACCGGCGCCACTGAGCGAGCCGTCCAACGGCGCAACCAGCCGAGAGAAGACCGCGGCGGCACACCAGGCCACCGTGAGAGCAATCAGCGGGCGCCACCACACCAAGGCCAGCGGAAGGCAGACCGCGAGGCTGACCAGCACCGCCACCCACGCCGGGGTTGCCAGGGGCAGCACGCCGGTCGACTCCAGTGCCAGCCCGGCCCCGATTGCCCCGGCTCCGATCACCACCCACGGTTGCGCCGTTACCCGCAGCGAGCGCAGATGGTCGGACAGGGGTGGCGCCGGCTCGGCCGGTACGTCGATGGAGGGAGACAAGGCGACCACCTCCTCCCGGGTCCGGCCCAGAAGCTGACGCGCCGCACGCTCGATCTCTCCCGGTTCGGCCCCGCCATCCGCCCGTGCCGCCAGTGCAGACAACCCGTCGAGCAGCAGAGGCTGGAGGCGCTCCGCGGTCTCCAGCCGCTCGGCCAGCACGGCCGACTCGCGCTGCGCGCGCTGCTCGTCCACGATCAGCCGCCGCTGCTCACCGAGAGCGGCGAGCCGCTCCCGCCGCACCCTCACGACCCGGCCCACGGCCGTGGGCAGCACGCCGACGAACGTCGTCAGGAAGATCATGCCGTTGACCAGTGCCCAGCCCGTCAAGGTGGGTACGTCGATCACCAGGCCAACCATCAGCGGCAGCAGCCCGCCGAGGGCGACCACGCGTCCCCTCCCATGGGCACCGATCGAGAACGCGGCAAACATCAGTGCGAACATCCACACCCCGCCGCTGTCCTCCACGCCTGGCCAGAACAGGGTCTGGGCCGCCGTACCCAGCGCCGCGAATGCCGCGATGACGCAGATTGGGACGACCGGCCGGACCCGGCGCACGACCAGGACCGCGAGCAGCGGCGCGCCAGCCGCGCCGAACACCAACAGCCCCGTCGCGTTCCGGTGAAGGACCACGGCCTCGACGGCGGCGGCCAGCACGAAGCTCCCGGCAACCGCCACGTCCCCCCTGGTCAGCCCTCGCACCTTCCCAGCCTAGATACTCGCGCCCGACCTGGAGTCCTCCTTGCGAAGGACTCCGCAGGGGGGACCGGATCCGGCCGGTGGGCCGACGACCGGGCGCCGGGCCGCTCCTAGCGTCCCTTGCGACATCTCGCCTGAAAGGAACCCTCATGACCGCCACCACCCTCCGACCAGAGGTCCACACCGACGCGCCCTGGCTGCGCATCACCTTGGTCGGCATCGCCCTCGCCACCCTCGGACTCCTGATGATGGGGCTGACCATGCTGATGGCAGCAACCACCAACGGGGGCGCCTTCCAACACGCCTCCGACTACGTGCTCACCGCGGCGGCACTCCCGCACGGTCTCGGGCTGTTGCTGGCAACGCTCGGCTTCCACCGGCTCCAGCACGGCCGCGACGGTCGACTCGGCACCGTGGGCATCTGGATCTACGGCGTGTGCATGACCGAGCTCGTCATCCAGTGCACCGCCTCGGTCGCAGCCGGCTCCGAGCTGGTCTGGGGGCCGGCGTACCCGGTGTGCGCATTCGGCTTGATGGTCGGCCTCGCATTGCTTGCCACCGGATCCTGGCGCGTCGGTCTGCTCCCGAAGTGGATGCTCGGCGTCTGGCCACCCCTGGGGCTCGTCGGCTCCTTCCTCGCCATCGGCCCGATCCCTCTCGTCTTCGTGGTGTTCCTCGGGGTCCTCGCGATCGTGCTCCCGCGGCGCCTCCGCAGCCAGACCGGCTGAGCGGCTGCTCGTGTCGACGGCGCGCCAACAGCCCCGCATGCGGATCCGGCCACGACGTGCGCAGAAGTTCGTCGACCGGGAAGTCCGTCGCATCTCGCCCGAGCACCTTCTGCGCCGATCACTCCCCCTCTGCCCGGGGCGCCATCGCTTCGTAGGCCGGAATGAGCTCGGCCCAGCGTGGGCCGACGTCAGCGGGCGCCCGGCCAGCGAGATAGCCGGCGAGACTTTCGGCGTTCATCTGCCACCCGGCGCCGTAGGCTGCGAGCTTTCGCAGCGGCAGGCCGCGCACCTCGATGGTCAGGAGGGTCTGGTCGCGAACATTGCTGAGCGTG
>JBOHDW010000262.1:0-3567 GCA_050700795.1 Nocardioidaceae bacterium
ATCATCGGCCCCGACAACTCGCTGCTGGGCGGGTTGATCGGGGCGGTCGTCCTGATCGCGTTCAACGCCCTCGTCGTGCGCGCGTCGGTCCGGTCGGGATGGGTGGCGAACATGATCGAGGGATCGGCGACCGTGCTCGCGCGCAACGGCGTCTGGATCGACGGTGCACTCCGTCAGGTCGGGCTCAGGCGCAGCGACGCGGAGGCCGCGGTCCGCCGCCAGAACGCCAACTCGATCTCCGAGGTCGAGGAGGTGAGTCTGGAACCCGGCGGGGCGCTGCTCACCACGCTCAAGGCCGACTTCCAGTCCGCGACGCGAGGCGACGTCGAGAGGTTGCTGGGGGTGGTGCGCTCCTTCGACGAGGGCCGGTTGGCCGCCATCGAGGAGAAGCTGGACCGGTTGCTCGCGCGCCGCGCCGAGGAGGGATGAGCGCCGCCACTAGGATGCCACGAATGAGTGGCCCGCCCGTCTTCGCGGCTCCGACGATCCCCGGTGTCGAGCACGCCCACTCGGGCAAGGTGCGCGACCTCTACCGGCTTCCCGACGGGCGGCTGCTGATGGTGGCCAGCGATCGGATCTCGGCCTTCGACCACGTCCTCGAGACGACCATCCCCGACAAGGGCAAGATCCTCACCCAGCTGTCGCTGTGGTGGTTCGAGCGGCTTGCGGACCTGGTGCCGAACCATGTGGTGTCGACCGACGTGCCCGCATCGGTCGCCGGCCGTGCGCTGATCTGCGAGGAGCTCGCGATGTACCCGGTCGAGTGCGTCGCCCGGGGCTACCTGACCGGTTCGGGGCTCATCGACTACCGCACCACGGGCGAGGTGTGCGGCATCGCACTGCCGCCTGGGCTCGAGGACGGCAGTCGGCTGCCCACGCCGATCTTCACCCCGGCCACGAAGGCCCCCTTCGGCGAGCACGACGAGAACGTGTCGTACGACGCCGTGCGGTCCGACCTCGGCCGGGAGCTCGCCGACCGGCTGCGCCGCCTGACCCTGACCGTCTACGACCGCGCTGCGGGGATCGCCCGCGACCGGGGCATCATCCTGGCCGACACGAAGCTCGAGTTCGGTGCGCGTGAGGACGGTGCGGTCGTGCTTGCCGACGAGGTGCTCACCCCCGACTCGTCCCGGTTCTGGTCGGCCGACGACTGGCACCCCGGACGGTCCCAGCCGTCGTACGACAAGCAGATCGTCCGCGACTGGCTGACCTCCCCGGAGAGCGGCTGGGACAGGTACGCCGACGCGCCCCCGCCGCCGCTCCCGGACGAGGTCGTCGAGCGCACCCGGAGCCGCTACATCGAGGCCTACCAGCTGCTGACCGGGCGACGGTTCGGCTAGCCGATGTAGGCGCGCAGGAACTCGAAGTCCAGCGCCCACACATGCGCGACCTGTGCGTTCGTCGCCCCGGCCCCGTGGCCTCCTTCGATGCTCTCGAAGTAGCGCACGTCCTTGCCGGCCGCCCCCATCAGCGCGGCCATCTTCCGCGCGTGCCCCGGATGGACCCGGTCGTCTCGGGTCGTCGTCCAGATCATCGTGGGCGGATAGTCGCGGGCCGGGTCGAACCGGTGGTACGGCGAGTAGCGCTGCAGGAACTCCCAGTCGTCGGGGTCGTCCGGGTCGCCGTACTCCTCCATCCAGGACGCCCCGGCGAGCAGCTTCGTGTAGCGCCGCATGTCGAGCAGCGGCACCTGGATGACGAGGGCACCGAACAGCTCGGGGTAGGTGGTCAGCATGTTCCCGACCAGCAGGCCGCCGTTGCTGCCGCCCGACGCGGCGAGATGCCGCGGAGACGTGATGCCGGTCGCGACCAGGTCGCGCGCCACGGCGGCGAAGTCCTCGTAGACCAGGTGCCGGTTCTCCCGGAACCCGGCAAGATGCCACGACGGGCCGTACTCGCCGCCCCCGCGGATGTTCGCCACGGCGTACACCCCGCCGCCCTCCAGCCAGCCCTTCCCGATCAATCCGGAGTACGCCGGCACCTGGGCGACCTCGAACCCGCCGTAGCCGTGCAGCAGGGTGGGGGCGGTCCCGTCGAGGGCCAGCTCCTTCGGCCGGACCACGAAGTACGGCACGCGGGTCCCGTCGTCGGAGGTGGTGAACCGCTGCTCGATCAGGTGGTCGGACCCGTCGAAGAAGCTCGGCATCGTCTTGAGCACGCGGGGCTCCGCGCCGACGGTCGCGTGGGACAGCGTTGTCGGGTGCAGGAAGTCGGTGCTGATCACCCACACGTCGTCGCACTCGTTCCCATCGACGGCCGACACATCGATGGTCCCGAGCTCGGGCGTCCCGACGAACTCCTCCCGCGACCAGTCGCCCTTCCCCGGTGTCAGCACGGTCAGCCGGCTCTTGACGTCGACCAACACGTTGAGCACCAGCCGGTTGAGCGTCCAGGTCCAGCTCTGCAGCGACGAGTGCTCGTCGGGCGTGAACAGGACGGTGAGCTCGCGCCGTCCGGCGACGTACTCCTCGAGCGGGGCCGCCAGTAGCGAGCCCGGCGGGTACGACGTCTCGCCGACCGTCCACTCCTCGCGGGGGCGGACCAGCAGCCACTCGCGTCGTACCGACTTGTTCGCCGAGTCGGGGGCGTCGATCTTGGTCAGCCGCTCGCCCTCGCGCAAGAAGAGCTCGGTGCTGAAGTAGAACGGCGCGCGGGCGACGAAGTCCCGCTCGAACCCCGGGGTGTCGTCGTGGTACGCCGCAACGTAGATGTCGGAGGGCTTGCCTTCGAAGACGACGGACGCATCCGCCAGCGGGGTCCCACGGGTCCACTGCTTGACGATGCGCGGATAGCCGGACTCGGTCATCGAGTCCGGGCCGAAGTCGGTGGAGACGTAGACGTGGTCCAGGTCGATCCAGTCGAGCTCGCCCTTCGCCTCGGGTCGGTCGAAGCCGCCGTCCACGAACGCCAGCCGTTCGACGTCGAACTCGCGAGTGACGTCGGCGTCGGAACCGCCGCGTGACAACGCGAGGAGGCAGCGCACGCGCTCCGGCCGCAGGAACGACGCGCCATGCCAGACCCACGCGACGCCCTCCTCCTCGGAGAGCGCGTCGAGGTCGAGGACGGTCTCCCAGGCGGGCTCGTCGGTGACGTAGGAGTCCCACGTGGTGCGCCGCCACAACCCGCGGACGTGGGTGGAGTCCTGCCAGAAGTTGTAGTAGTGCTCGCGCACCTTGCGGACGTAGGGGATCTTCTGGTCCGAGTCCAGGATCGTCACCAGTGAGTGCTCGAGTCCGGCGAAGCCGGGACGGGCGCCGAGCTCGGCCTCGGTGCGGCTGTTCTGCGCCCGCACCCACGTCAACGCCCGGTCCGCCTCGACGTCCTCCAGCCACAGGTAGGGGTCCTCGGGGGCTCGGGTCGGCGGGCTCGGCAGCGGGCTCGGCGGCTGGCTCGGCGGCTGGCTCGGCATGGACGACTCCGGGGGGTGGGGGGTATGCCAGCATAGGCTTGGTCGCGGGTCTTTTCGCTCCCTCTTGAGTGTCCGCGCCCGCACTCGCACGAACCGATCAAGGAGCCTTCGGAGGCCCGTGTCGGCGTCGGCGGCATGCTCAAGCCGGAGATCCTCGA
>JBOHDW010000263.1:0-5193 GCA_050700795.1 Nocardioidaceae bacterium
GGCGCGGGAAGCGTCGAGTTCACCCGCGACCTCGTCGCGGACATCCTGCGATTCCCGGAGCTGACCGACGCCGAGCTACGGCTGCACGACATCGACGAGACCCGGCTCACGACCGCGACCGGTGTGACCAAGTCGGTGGCGCGCCAGCTCGGCGTACACCCGACGATCGTGCCGACGCTGGACCGGGGCGCCGCCCTGGACGGGGCCGGGTTCGTGATCAACACCGTCCAGATCGGGGGCCTGGCGGCGACCCGCACCGACTTCGAGGTGCCGGCCAGCTACGGACTGCGCCAGACGATCGCTGACACTCTCGGTATCGGAGGAATCTTCCGCGCCCTTCGGACCTTCCCCTTCCTGCGGGACCTTGCCGCCGACATGAGCCGGCTGTGTCCCGAGGCGCCGCTGCTCAACTACACCAACCCGATGGCGATGAACATCTCCTACCTCGCGCGGGTGGCTCCGAAGCTGCCTGCCTACGGGCTCTGCCACTCGGTGTACTGGACCGTCGTCGGGCTTTGCGAGCTGATGGGCATCGACCCTGCGGAGGTGTCCTACCGTTCCGCCGGGGTGAACCACCAGGCCTGGCTCCTCGAGCTTCGCCACGAGGGCCGCGACCTCTACCCGGTTCTCGATGCACGCATCCATGACAATCCCGAGCTGCGGCGGCGGGTGCGCGTCGATATGTACCAACGGTTGGGGTTCTACCCGACCGAGACCAGCGAGCACTCAAGCGAGTACGTGCCGTGGTACCTGCACGAGAGCTCCGAGATCGAACGGCTGCGGATCCCGGTCGACGCCTACATCGGGATCAGCGAGGAGAACGTCGAACTCTTCGAACGCACCCGGGACCTGGTCGAGGCGGGCGGCGAGGTGGAGCTCGAATCCACGGCCACGGAGTATGCGCCGCAGGTGATCCACAGTCACGTGACGGGGCTGTCCCGGCGCATCCAGGTGAACGTCGCGAACAGCGGCCTGATTGAGAACCTGCCCCTTGGTCTCGGCGTCGAGGTGCCCGCCACCGTCGACGGCGACGGGGTCCATCCCTGGCATGTCGGTGCGCTGCCTCCGCAATGCGCGGCCCTCAACCGGTCGTTCCTGAACGTGGTCGAACTCGTGGTCAACGCCATGGTCGAGCAGAGCCCTCGGGCGATCCGCCAGGCGGCGATGGTCGATCCGAACACTGCGGCGAGCCTGACGACCGACCAGATCTGGGCGATGTGCAACGACCTCTGCACCGCCCACGGCGACCTGCTCCCCCAGTGGGCACGCGCGACAGTCACACCCTCATCGCGCTGACCCGGCCTCTTGGGCCATCGTCGAGTCTGGTTCACTCACAGGTGGGGCGTTGTCTCTTCGGAGGACATCGCAATGAGCCACTCGGGAGCCGGCGATCGCCGGATCAGTCGAAGGAGCCTGCTCGAGCGGGCCGGTGCCGGAGGCTTGGCAGCCGTCGGTGCCCCGCTGCTCAGCCTCGATTCAGCGGAGGCCGACAGCGATCCGGTGCGGTCCGGGACACCGTTGCGGCACATCGTCATCTGCTGCCAGGAGAACCACTCGTTCGACAGCTACTTCGGCTTCGCTCCATGGATCGGGCGGTACGGCGTACCCCGTGGGTACTCGCAGCCCGACGGAGTGGGCGGCCAGGTGTCGCCGTACCACCTCGCGTCGCTGACGCCGGAGAACCCGAACGAGGGATGGGACGTCTACCGCAGCGAGTGGGGGAAGGGCCGCATGGAGGGGTTCTACGTCCATGGTGGCAACGCGGCGATGGGCTACTTCACCGAGCGCGACCTGCCCTTCTACTACGCCCTCCACGAGCGGTTCACCTTGTGCGTGAACTACTTCTGCTCCTCGATGGGGGACACCTACCCGAACCGCCTCTACCTCGCGGCCGCGACCTCCGGTGGACTGACCAACAACCGCCTGCACGAGTACGGCGTCCTCGACTACCCGTGCATCCTCGATCTGCTCGACGCGGCCGGTGTCTCGTGGAAGGTCTACAACCTCGGCAGCATCGATGATGTTCGCGGCCGGATCAGCGAGAACGTCTTCTTGTTCTTCAACCGGTACCAGAACGACCCGCGAGTGCACGCCCTCGAGGAGGACTACCTTGACGACGCGCGGCGCGGGACCCTGCCCAACGTGTCGTTCATGGTCCCCAGCTACTCGCGGCGCCTCGACGAGCACCCACCGGCCGATGTGTCGGACGGGATGGCTCTGCAGCAACGGATGATCTCCGCGTTGATGCGGTCGTCGTGTTGGGATCGGTCGGCCTACATCCTCACCTACGACGAGCACGGTGGCTACTTCGACCACGTCGCGCCGCCCCAGATCGACGCCTATGGGTTGGGCATGCGGGTCCCCACGTGGGTGATCTCGCCGTACGCCAGGCGGGGGCACCTCGAGCCGACCCTCCACGAGCACGGCTCGATCCTGAAGTTCATCGAGGCGGTGTTCGGGCTCCCGACCCTCGCGTCGATCAACCACCGCTTCGACCGGCGTACTCCCGGCGGGCGGCAGAACCAGGCGTCAGAGGGTGCCGAGCCTGGGCCGCCGGCGCCGCCGCGGGACGGACGCGGGGACATCGGCGACCTGATGGGCTGCTTCGATTTCGACAGGTAGTTCCACAGCTCGCAGGAGCGGCGACGTTCAAGCCGAGTCGGGTCGGACGCTCACTCCGACGGGGGGATCGCGTGGGTGCCGAAGTAGAGCGAGGCGTTCTCCATGATGGTCGGTGACTTGGCGAACAGGACGTAGCGCTTGCGTCCGAAGGAGCCTCCCGGGAGCTGCGGTGCTCGAAAGTCGACGAGGAGGCCGTTGACCTTCGCGATGTGCTGCAGTGCCTTCGGGGTGTAGTACGACGTGTGGTCCCGGTAGAACACGTAGCGGTCGTAGATCAGAAGCCCGCCGGAATAGACGTTCGTGCCGCACACGAGCAGGCCGTCGTCGGCGACGAACTCGAAGAGCCGGCTGAAGGCTTTGTGCGGCAGCCGGAAATGCTCGACCACCTCGCTAGCCACAACCACCGAGAACCGCTTGCTAGCGGGCTTGTTGGCGTCGTGGAACTCCGCATCGGTACGAATGTTCATGATGTCGGCGATCGCCACATTGCGGACCTGGTCCAGGGTCTCGATGTGCCGGTTGTCGACGCTGCGACCCGCGCCGTACACCAGCACCTCGAGGTCGGGGCGGCCGACGATCTCCACTGCCATCTGGGCCATGCGGAACTCGCGTCCGGGCCGTTCCTCGGTGCCGACTCGGATGCTCGCCGGAGGGAGGTCGTCGAAGCTCGTCTGGTCCCGGTAGCGGCTCGGCAACGGTTCGATGCGGACGAAGCCGCACCCGTCGGGACGACAGATCGAGACTCGGCGTACCAGCCGCCCCGTGTTCTTGAATCTGATCTCGCGGTACGGCGATCGAGGGCCCCCACAGATGCGACACGTGCGCCCCGCCTTCGGGGATCCCTCAGTCCGGCCCCTGCCCATCCCGGGCACGCTAGCAGGCCGGTCCGGCTGGTAGGGGCGCGTGCAACTGTCAACTAGGGTGAGGCGTCGGGGCTGCCCGCCGGTCACCCTCCGACACTTTCGTGGGAAAGAGGTCGCCGATGACCGCTGGTGCGCTCTTCATCGCGGTCTTCCTCGCGTGCGTCGTGGAGGCGGTCGAGGCCACCACGATCGTGCTGGCCGCGGGCACCGCACGGGACTGGCGCTCGGCGCTGACCGGCGTGGTCGCGGGCCTCGGCGTGCTCGGTGTCATCGTTGCGGCGCTTGGGCCCGCCGTCTCCCGGGTGCCGCTCGGAGGTCTTCGGGTGGTGGTCGGTGGGCTGCTGCTGGTCTTCGGCCTCCAGTGGGTCCGCAAGGCGATCCTGCGGGCCAGCGGCTACAAGGCGCTGCACGACGAGGAGACCATCTATCGCACCCAGCTGGCCGCGGCCGAGTCTGCGGTTCCCGAGGCGCGGGCGGGGGTCTCGGACTGGTACGCCTTCACGTTGTCGTTCAAGGGCGTCGTGCTCGAGGGGCTCGAAGTGGTGTTCATCGTGCTCACCTTCGGCAGCAACCAGCACGACATCCCCCTGGCGACGGTGGCGGCGGTGGTCGCGGTCGTCCTGGTCGCCGTGCTCGGCTTCTCGGTGCGGGCACCCCTTGCCCGGGTGCCCGAGAACACTATGAAGTTCGTCGTCGGCGTGATGCTCACGGGCTTCGGGACGTTCTGGGGGGCCGAGGGTGCCGGCGCATCATGGCCCGGTGGCGATGCGGCTCTCCTCGTCCTGATCCCGGTGATCGCGGCCTTCGCGCTCGCGTTGGTCGCGCTGATGCGTGGTCAACGAGCCCGCGAGCAGCGGCAGGTGACCGTGTGATGTCGACGATTCTTGCGCGGCTCAGGGCCTTCGGCGCCTTCTGGTACGACTTCGTCGTCGGGGACGACTGGCTGGTTGCGGCGGGGATCGTGGTGGCCTTCGTGATCACCTACGTCGCCGCTCGCCACCATCCCGGCGTGTGGTGGGTGATCCCCGCTGCGGTGGTGGTCCTGCTGCCGGTCAGCCTGTGGCGCGCATCCCGGCATAGCTAGGGGTCGCGCCGGCGACCTCTTCGAGCAGTTCGATGACACGGCGTACGGCGGGGTTGAGGTCGGCACCCTCGCGCACGAAAGCCGTCACCAGCCGACGGGGTTCGGGACCGACGATCCGGCGAACCGCGACGGACTCGGGCAGCGGGGCAAGCGCCAGCTCCGGCATCAGGGCGATGCCTATCCCCGCGGCCACGAACGCCTTCGTCGCGTGGTGGTCGGCCGACCGGGCGGCGAAGCGCGGGCTGAATCCCGCAGCGCGCCACGCCTTGCGCACGATCACCCCGCAGGTCGTGTTGCTCTGGTCGTCATCGATCCACTGCTCGCCGGCAAGCTCGGACAAGGAGATGTCGTCCCTCTTAGTGAGCGGGTGGTCGGGCGGCAACAGCAGGCGGTACGGCTCGTCGAGCAGCGGGTGTCGCCGATAGCCGCTGACCGGAGCGGGTGGGTCGGTGGTCGACTCGGTGCGGATGTCGATCTCGGGTGTCGACGCGACGCGGGTCCCGTCGTACTCGTTGAGGGTCACCGTGACCAGTACGTCGGGGAACTCGCCGCGCAGCATCTTGACGATCGGCGGCAGCCAGATCTCGCCGGCGGAGGCGAATACTCGAGCGGAGCACCACCGCC
>JBOHDW010000264.1:0-10097 GCA_050700795.1 Nocardioidaceae bacterium
TGGACCGACTCGCCGCAGACCTCCACGCCCGCGTCCGCGTGGCCGGCGGCCTGTCGGTGCAAGGTCTCGCCGAGGCCCCTCCCGCGCTACGGACCCGGGTGCTCCGGATCGCCGCGCTCGGCGCCGGGTGCCCGCCCAGCGAGCTCACCCTCGGCCATGTCCGGTCCATCGAGGCGATGCTCACCGACTGGCACGGTCAACGCGGCGTCGACCTGCCCGGGCGGGTCACCTGCCGGCGTACCGGCACCGCCTTGGGGTTCAGCGGCGACCCTGTGGCAGGGTGAGCGCTCGTGGACGAGACCCACGTCGGCGACGACATCGAGAAGATCCTGTTCACCGAGGAGCAGATCCAGGACCGGCTGGTCGAGCTGGCCGCCGACATCGAGCGGGACCACGTGGGCCAGGACCTGCTGCTGGTGGGCATCCTGCGCGGGGCCGTGATGGTGATGGCCGACCTGGCCCGGGCACTGGGGCGGCACGTCGAGATGGACTGGATGGACATCTCGTCCTACGGCGCCGGCACCACCTCGTCCGGCGTGGTCCGGATCCTCAAGGATCTCGACACCGACATCACCGACCGGCATGTCCTGCTCGTGGACGAGATCATCGACACCGGCCTGACCCTGTCCTGGCTGACCAAGAGCCTCAGCTCCCGCAACCCGGCGTCGGTGGAGATCTGCACGCTGCTACGCAAGCCGGAGGCCCAGCAGATGAAGGTCGACGTCAGGTACGTCGGGTTCGACATCCCCAAC
This sequence comes from Nocardioidaceae bacterium, assembly GCA_050700795.1. Classification (GTDB taxonomy): domain Bacteria; phylum Actinomycetota; class Actinomycetes; order Propionibacteriales; family Nocardioidaceae; genus JBOHDW01. The sequence goes on from JBOHDW010000264.1 coordinate 753, forward strand.
GAGTTCGTCGTGGGCTACGGCCTCGACTACCGTGAGAAGTACCGCAACCTGCGCTGCATCGGCACGCTGGCACCCACTGTCTACTCCTGACCGCGGGCTGTTCGACCCAACGACTGGCCCAACGACTGGCCCAACGACTGGCCCACCGACTGGGGAGTGCCCCGGGAACGCCGAGGCACTCCCCAGTCGTTGGGTGAGGGGACGGAGCGGGCAGCCGGTCTTGACCGTCCCACCGCGCGACGGTCCGGGCCCGTGTACCGTTCGAGTCCTGTCGTGCAGGTACGGCCGGCGGCCGTGGCCGCTGTGAGCAGCGCACACGACCAGCATCCGACGTAGCACCCAGTGGCAGGAGGAGCGGGGCGTCAGCCCCCGATCATGGACGTCAAACGCATCGTCAGAGGCCCATGGCTGTGGATCATCGTGGGCGTCGTCGCCGTGCTCGGCATCTTGCAGTACGTCTCCTCCAGCAGCGGGTACGACTCGGTCGACACCGCCAAGATGATCAGCTACATCAACGACGGCTCGGTCAAGTCGGTCGTGTTCAAGGACGGCGACCAGGAGATCGACGCCACCCTCGACTCGGGTCGCAAGGTGTCCTCCCAGTGGCTCGGCAACCAGGGTCTCCAGCTGGTCAACAAGGTCCAGAAGCAGGTCGACGCCCACAAGATCTCGACCTACAACGTCGAGGTCCCCCAAGGAAGCTTCCTGGGCTCACTGCTGAGCGCGATCCTCCCGTTCATCATCATCTTCGTCCTGTTCCTGTTCTTCATGAACCAGATCCAGGGCGGCGGCCGCGGCATCATGCAGTTCGCCAAGTCCAAGGCCAAGCTGATCACCAAGGACACGCCGAAGACGACGTTCGCCGATGTCGCGGGTGCTGACGAAGCGGTCGAGGAGCTCGGCGAGATCAAGGAGTTCCTGCAGGAGCCCGCGAAGTTCCAGGCGGTCGGTGCCAAGACCCCCAAGGGCGTCCTTCTCTACGGCGCCCCGGGCACCGGGAAGACGCTGCTGGCGCGTGCCGTCGCAGGCGAGGCAGGCGTCCCGTTTTACTCGATCTCCGGCTCCGACTTCGTCTAGATGTTCGTGGGCGTCGGCGCGAGCCGGGTCCGTGACCTGTTCGAGCAGGCGAAGGAGAACGCGCCGGCGATCGTGTTCATCGACGAGATCGACGCCGTGGGCCGGCACCGCGGTGCCGGGATGGGCGGCGGCCACGACGAGCGTGAGCAGACCCTGAACCAGCTGCTGGTCGAGATGGACGGCTTCGACGTACGCGGCGGCGTGATCCTGATCGCGGCCACCAACCGGCCCGACATCCTCGACCCGGCGCTGCTGCGTCCCGGGCGGTTCGACCGGCAGATCGCGGTCGATGCCCCCGACCTCAACGGCCGCGAGCAGATCCTGAAGGTGCACGCGCGGGGCAAGCCGATGGCGGCCGACGTCGACCTGCTGTCGGTGGCCCGTCGTACGCCGGGCTTCACCGGCGCCGATCTTGCGAACGTGCTGAACGAGGCCGCGCTGCTCACCGCCCGCAGCAACCAGAAGCTGATCTCCAACGCGTTCCTCGACGAGGCGATCGACCGGGTCATCGCCGGGCCGCAGAAGCGCACCCGGCTGATGACCGAGAAGGAGAAGCTGATCACCGCCTATCACGAGGGCGGACACGCCCTGGTGGCCGCGGCTCTCCCGGGGACGGACCCGGTGCACAAGGTGACGATCCTCCCGCGCGGGCGGGCTCTCGGCTACACGATGGTGCTGCCCGACGAGGACAAGTACTCCCAGACCCGATCGGAGATGCTCGACAAGCTGGCCTACATGCTGGGCGGACGCGCGGCGGAGGAGATGGTCTTCCACGACCCGACCACCGGTGCCGGCAACGACATCGACTCCGCGACCTCCCTCGCCCGCGCGATGGTGACCCAGTACGGCATGACCGAGCGCCTCGGTGCGATCAAGCTCGGGGAGAACAACTCGGAGCCGTTCCTGGGCCGCGACTTCGGGCACACGCGCAACTACTCCGAGGACGTTGCTGCGATCGTCGATGAGGAGACCAAGAAGTTCCTCGCCAACGCCCACCAGGAGGCGTTCGACATCCTGGTGGAGAACCGCGACGTCCTCGACTCGCTCGTGACCGAGCTGCTGGAGAAGGAGACGCTCGACAAGGAGCAGGTGGCGAACATCTTCACGGCGCTGCGTCGCCGACCGCCACGTCCCGCCTGGACCGGGTCGCCCAACCGCGAGCCCTCGATGATCCCCCCTGTCGTCGTACCCAAGAGCGCGGGCAACGGCTCGTCCCCCGACGACCACGGCGCCGTGATCTTGACCCCACCCGGCAGCGGCGGCGACCTGCACGGCGACCCGACGCTCAGGTCGCCAGATGTCGATTGAGCGGATCAGCCAGGAGCCTCGAGCGGAGATCCCGGAGTTCGACCAGCCGCGGGCGGAGGCGGCGGTCCGGGAGCTGTTGATCGCGGTCGGTGAGGACCCGGAGCGCGAGGGGCTCCGGGATACGCCGGCCCGGGTGGCGCGGGCCTATCGAGAGCTTCTCTCGGGGATGCGGAAGGGTCCCGCGGAGGTGCTGACCACCACCTTCGACCTCGGCCACGACGAGATGATCCTGGTGCGCGACATCGAGCTGTGGTCGATGTGCGAGCACCATCTGGTGCCCTTCACCGGTGTGGCTCATGTCGGCTACATCCCCAACGAGAACGGCCGGATCACCGGCCTGTCGAAGCTGGCGCGGCTCGTTGACGTCTATGCCCGTCGCCCACAGGTTCAGGAGCGGCTGACGACGCAGGTCGCCGACGCGTTGATGTCGATCCTCCAGCCGCGCGGAGTCATCGTCGTGGTCGAGGCGGAACACCTCTGCATGACGATGCGTGGTGTGCACAAGCCCGGCTCGTCAACGGTGACATCGGCCGTGCGGGGCTCCATGCACAACGCGGCCACCCGGTCCGAGGCGTTCAGCCTGATCATGCACGGGAAGCACTAGGCGGCAGCCCGGCGATCAGCGCGTCGAGCTCGTCGCCGTCTCTGTCGAGGTTGACCTCCCAGTCCGAGAAGAAAGCCTTCTTCGAGAAGCCCTCCTCCGGCTGTGGTAGGTCGGCGGCCGACCAGAAGTAGTGCACCTCTCCTCCGGTCACCGAGGTGATCAGATGTTCGTTGCGCGCTGTGTACGACGTGTGGCTCAGCACGATCGCGGTCTCCAGGTTCCGGGCATGCATCAGGTTGAACAGGTTCGATCCCGCGAAGCCGGCGATCACCCTCGCCCCCGAGAACATCGCCACCTGCTCGGCCATGGTCAGCAGTTCGGGGAAGACGACGTGGAAGTCTCGGCCGGAGAAGAACTCCTCGACCTGGACACGGTTGCGGCAGAGCCGATTGTTGCCCCGGCGTGACACGAACAGCCGGTCGGCGGTAGGCCCCGGCGGAGCGGGCAGCAGACCCTTCGACAACCGGCTCCAGATCGTCGCGATCTCAGGGTGCACATAGTGTGGGGCCTCGTTGTGCCACATCGGTGTCGCCGACACCACCGACTCGAGCCACACCGGCTCGTTGACCCACACGATGTCCGACTCGGCGATCCCGAACGCCTTGAGGAGCTCGATCTCGAGCCGCGGCCGGCGGGTGCTCCCGGGGGTGAGGTGGAAGAGCGCCTTCAGCTCCGGTATCTCCTGCTTGGCCCGGTCCCAACCCCACAACCGCGAGATGACCTCGGTCGTGAGGTGGCCGAAGTGGCCACTGTTGCTGGAGTCCACGGTGTAGTAGCTGCCGCGCAACCGGGTGTTCGGTAGGAACCGCGACTCGATCCTGGCGAACTCCGGGGACACGGAGGTGAGATGCACGTTCGTGGGGTTCGTCGTCAGGTGCCAGCGGAACGAGTCGGGCAAGATGGTGTGCCCGGAGAAGAGCAGGGTTCCCCCGGAGCTACCGATAGTGCCTTCGTAATGACGCAAGGTGAGCTGTGGGACGTCGAACCGCCCGGGCAGTGTCTCCGCACTGATGGGCTCCCCGTGGCTGGTCACCACCGCGCGGCCGGCGAAGGACTGCTCCCTTCGGAGGTCGAGTTCGGTCGGCTTGAGCCCCGGCTCCCGCCGCGCGAGGAACTGGCCCACGTCGGCGTCGCGCAGCTTGACGTAGTGCTTGAGCCGCTTGGTCGCGAGGATGGCGTCGCGCGAGACGACGACCGTTCCCGTGGACCGGGCCAGCTCGGCGTCACGGCGTCTCATGGTTCGAACCTGCGAGGGGTCGTCGGCCGCCGCGAGCAACCGGGTCCAGCGTTCCACTCCCATCGTCGACGACGGGATCGGCGCGGTGGTCCGGTCGAGGACGTAGACGCCCCCGCGCGTCAGGTGACGGAACACTCGCTGGAACAGCTCGAACTGGTCCTTCGCACCACCAGGCAGACGGTCTCCGGACAGCAGGCTGACGATGACGTCGAGCGGACCGAGCATCTTCAACTGCAGGCTGACCTGGCTGAGGTTCTTTGCCTTGCAGAACTCGGCGGAGCGAGTCTCCAGGTGCCACTCGGGGATCTCGGCGGGGGCGATCACGTGCACGCGATCGCGGGCGAACCGGTCGAGCCAGGGCGCGACGGCGTTCTGCTGTGTCGGATGGGCGAGGATCGCAACCTGGCGGCGGCGGTCGCCGCCTCTCATCAACGAGTCGATGTCGACGACCGGTGGTTCGGCGTCGGTTCGAGACCGCGGCGGAGAGGCAAATGTCTCAGACCTGCGAGGTGCCGGTACGGTCGCCGCGAGTGTCCGCCATGCGGGGCCGACCCCCGGAATCGCCGCGAGACGTGAGCGCCATCGAGCTTCGGGCCTGGGCGTCATCTCTTTGGGCGACCTCTCAACGACGCGGTGGCGTCCAGGGCCGACCGGACCGCCCATCGGGCCGTCCGATTGCTGGCTCTGTTGAGAATGCTCCGCCGGCGTGGTCGCCGCACCGGCCCTGGAAGTGCGGTGCGGCCGCTGGTGGGGCCAGGGAGCAGTGCCACGGGCTGGCGGTTGCTGGCCAGAAGCCTGGCCTGGATTCGCACGAGGCGCTGCGGACCCACCCGCAGCACCGCGATCTTCCACACCAGGTGCCCGAGGCGCGTGGCCGGGGCCGAGAGCTCCAGGGTCACCCCGCCGTCGACCGCGACGGCCGTGGCGGGGCGTCGGAACCTGCGCTTTCCACTCACGAACCGCACCGTCGCCGCTCCGCTTTCGAGGTCGGAGGCCGGCAACCGCAGCACCAGGTGGACGTCTTTCCCGTCCCGGTAGGCGTAGCTGCTGGTCTCGTCGATCGCGATGACGTCCGTGGGCATCAGTGCTCGCTCCCGCTCCCGGTGCTCAGACCGGCGTGGCTGTAGGCGTCCCGCAGTGCTTGGCGTGCCTTGGCCGGGGAGAGCCGACGGGCTCGCCTGACTTGGCGCCAGACCGGCGAGGCGAGCAGCTCCTCGGGTCGAATGGCCCGGGAGCGGGACATCAACACCTCGGGCACGACCTGTGGATCCGGTACGACGTACCGACGGACCAGGCCGTCGTACGCCGCGGCGAGGGTCACGTCCGCCGGGTCGGCCAGCAGCACGACCAGGGTCCCGGTCGGAAGCGTGTCGAGCTCCAGGAGGAGCAGGTCAGGACGAACCGTACGAAGGGTCTCGATGAGCTTGTAGACGTCTCCGGCCCAGGTGCCGGTGGCGGCCGGCCCCACGCGATTTCTACCCGCCTGGATCGCCATCCGGGGGAGCATGTCGTCGAGCACGATGACACTTCCCGGGTGGCAGTAGCGCTCCGTGTTGATGAAGTCCCGGAGGGCGAACTCCGCAAGGTGCATGCCGTCGATGAAGGCCAGATCGACCAAGGGTTCGTCGAAGTGGGCGAAGGGGTGCTTGCGAGCGAAGAACTCGTCGCTCGTGGTCCGGACAAGGTGCAGATCGCATTCCAGCTCGCCGGTGACTTCGTAGTGCGGGTCGACCGCGACGCTCGACGTCCTCGAAAGTCTGAGGCTGAAGCCCTTGCGGACACCGATTTCGAAATAGGTTCGCGGTTGCAAGACCTGGTGCAGCCCTTGAAGCAGTTCGTGCCGGCGCAAGGGTGCTCTCCTCGAGTCGAGAGTTTTGACGAGCATATGACAGCACGGCTGGGCGAGCGCTCTCGGAGATAGGGTCTGCGTGTGTACGCCAGGCCGGTGAGGTACGTCGATGGGCTGCCGCGCCCGGACCGCTGTCTGGTCATGGGCGTGGTCAACGTCACGCCGGACTCGTTCTCGGACGGTGGCCGCTACCTCGACGCTGACGTGGCGGTCAAGCACGGGCTCGGGATGCTCGCGGACGGGGCCGACCTGCTGGATGTCGGCGGTGAGTCGACCCGCCCAGGCGCCGTACGCCCCACGGAGCAGGAGGAGCGCGAACGAGTGCTTCCGGTCGTCGCGGCGCTGGCCGAGGCCGGCGCCGTGGTCTCCGTGGACACGATGCGCGCTTCGATCGCCGACGACGTCCTCCGGGCCGGGGCTCGGGTGATCAACGACGTCAGCGGTGGGCTGGCCGACCCCGAGATGTACGCCGTGGTGGCCGACCACGGAGCCGCGTACATCCTGATGCACTGGCGGGGGCACGCCGACCGGATGCAGAAGCTCACCCGGTACGACGCACTGGTGCCCGACGTGATCGGCGAGCTGGCGACCCGGATCGCTGCGGCCCGAAGCGCTGGTGTGGAGCGGATCGCGATCGACCCGGGCATCGGGTTCGCGAAGACCTTCGACCAGAACTGGGAGCTGCTTGCGGGGATCGAACAGCTCCACGCGCTCGATCACCCCGTGCTCATCGCGACCAGCCGCAAGGGGTTCCTGGGGGCCTTGTTAGCCGGCCCCGAAGGCACCGCACGGCCGGCCGCACGGCGTGAGGATGCCACCACGGCGACGTCGGCACTCGCCGCGGCGGCCGGGGCCTGGTGCATCCGTACGCACACGCCGCGCAGCACCCGTGACGCCGTGGAGGTCCAGGTGCGATGGGCGAGAGGGTGAGTCTGCGGGCCGACGTGGAGGCGGCGAACCAGGCGTTCTACGCTGCTTTCGAGGCGGCCGACCTCGACGCCATGCGCGCCCTGTGGCTCGAAGACGATCAGATCCTCTGCATCCACCCGGGCCAGGTGCCGTTGCGCGGCGTACGCGATGTCGATCGGTCGTGGGCGCTGTTGATGGCCAACACGTCGTACATCCAGTTCTTCCTCACCGACCTCGAGGTCAGCGTGCTTCCAGACGTCGATGCCGGCGTGGCCACCGTCACCTGCACGGAGAACATCCTCACCGGCACACGTGAGGTCATCGGGTTCGGCGGCGCCCGCGCGATGGCAACCAACGTCTTCGTCCGCACTCCGGACGGCTGGCGCTTGTGGATCCACCATGCCGTCCCGGTACTGTCAGAGGAGAACCATGGAGACGCATGACCGACTCTCCGTCACCGGTATCGAAGCCTTCGGACGCCACGGGGTCTTCGACTTCGAGCGGCGGGACGGCCAGCTCTTCAGGGTCGACCTGGTGCTCGGACTGGACACCCGGCCGGCCGCTCGAAGCGACGACCTGCGTGACACCGTCGACTACGGCTCGCTCGTGGTCGCGGTGAGAAAGGCGATCGAGACAGACCCGGTCGACTTGATCGAGACCCTGACCGAGCGCATAGCCTCCCGCTGCCTGGCCGACGAGCGAGTGCAGTGGACCGAGGTGACGGTGCACAAGCCGGATGCGCCCATCGAGGGGACGTTCTCGGACGTCACCCTCACGATCCATCGGAGCCGAAGTGACTGAGACCCCGAACCCGCACATCGTGGACACCGACACCCTGACCGGCGAGATGCAGCCCATCAGGCGCTGCGTGGTGTCGATCGGCTCCAACCTCGGCGATCGTCTCGAGAGCCTTCAGGGTGCGGTCAACTATCTGGCCGACACCCCGGACCTCTTCGTGACCGCGGTGTCGCCCGTCTACGAGACCGAACCCGTCGACGCGCCCGAAGGCTCGGAGCTCTTTCTGAACGCAGTGGTGCTGCTCGACACGACCCTGGCCGCGCGGACGCTGCTCGAACGGGCCCTCGCGATCGAGGACGCCTACGGACGTGAACGGACCGGTGAGTACGCCGCGCCGCGGACCCTCGACGTGGACCTGGTCATGGTCGGCGACCGGCGTTCCGACACCGATGACCTGATGTTGCCGCACCCCAAGGCCGCCCAGCGGGCCTTCGTGCTGGCGCCCTGGCACGACGTCGAGCCGGACGCCGAGCTTCTCGACGCTGGCCCGGTCAGCGACCTGCTTGCCAAGATCGGGACCGACGGGGTCAAGCGACGCGATGACCTCGCCTTGAACCTGCAGTGAGCCGGGACCCGGTCCCACCTCCCGACGAGGAGCCCCCCGAACCTCGCGGCACCGTCCAGCTGACCAGGCTGTCTGCGCTGGTCGGGTTGGCCGTTGTCGGGTTCGGGATCGGCCTCCTGGTCAAGCCCGTCTTCCTCTCGACCCGTGGGGTGGCCCCGACGGTGGGGTGGCTTTCGGCGCTGGCCCTGCTGATCGTGGCGGTGATGATCGGGATCTCGGCGTGGTCGACGCACAACGTCGTACACCGGGGCCGGGGCCACCTCGATCCGCATCAGGCCGTCAACCGGTTGGTGTTGGCGAAGTCGTGTGCCTTGGTGGGTGCGCTCGTGGCCGGGGGGTACCTCGGGTACGCCGTCGGCTGGCTGGGCCAGACCGACACAGGGCTCGGGCGTCAACGGTTCGTGCACGGCCTGGCCGCCGCCGGCGCAGCTGTCCTGGTCGTCGTAGGATCGCTGCTGCTGGAGCGCGCGTGTCGGATCCGCGATCGGGACAAATAGCCCTACCCTGACGCCATGGCTACTTCCCCGAGCCGGCCGGTCGAACGACCGTTGCGTCGCCGTCAGCGCAGCGTTCGCGTCACCGTCGCCGTCGTTCTGCTCAGCCTGGCAACCGTCGCCGTCGCCCTCGCCCTCCCCACCCAGTCGGCAGTGTGGCTGAGCGTCGCCTCCGTGGTGGCGCTGGTCTTCGGATGGGCGGCCGCGAGGATCGTCTACACCGAGCTGGCCCAGAGCCGGCGCGACGCCGCCGCCGACCGCGCCGGGCAGGCCAAGGCCTACCGGTCGTTGTTCACCGAGCGCGCGACCGAGCACGCCGCCTTCACCTCGGCGATGGTCGAGCGGCTGGCTCGACGCGACCACCAGCTCCGCGAGCTCACCGTCAAACTGGCCGAGTCGGAGCAGCGGGTCGTTGAGACCGGGCAGCGGTTGGCCGACGAGTCGCACCGTGCCGGTGAGGCCGAGCGGACGGTTGCGGCCCTTCATGAGGAGCTGGCCCTTCGC
>JBOHDW010000265.1:0-7035 GCA_050700795.1 Nocardioidaceae bacterium
GACCCGACCCTGCCCGGCTCGGTGGTGATCGCCGGCTCCGGGGCGATCGGGGTCGAGTTCGCCTATGTGATGAAGAACTTCGGGGTCGACGTGACGATCGTGGAGTTCCTCGACCGGATGGTGCCTACCGAGGACGCCGAGGTCTCCAAGGAGCTGCTCCGGCACTACAAGAAGCTCGGCGTCGAGGTGCTGTTGTCGACCAAGGTCGAGGCGATCGACGACTCGGGCGACAAGGTGAAGGTGACCGTCTCCCCCGCCTCGGGTGGCGAGCAGCGGGTCCTCGAGGCCGACAAGGTGCTCCAGGCGATCGGCTTCGCCCCCCGCGTCGAGGGGTTCGGTCTCGAGGAGGCCGGGGTGGCGCTGACGGACCGGGGGGCCATCGGTGCCGATGAGGTCGGCCGCACCAACGTCGAGGGCATCTACGCGATCGGCGACTGCACAGGCAAGATCATGCTGGCCCACGCGGCCGAGGCCCAGGGCATCGTCGTGGCCGAGACGATCGCGGGTGTCGAGACGATGCCGGTCGACATCGACATGATCCCGCGGGCGACGTACTGCCAGCCGCAGATCGCGTCGTTCGGCTACAGCGAGGAGCAGGCGCGGGAGAAGGGGTACGACGTGAAGATCGCGAAGTTCCCGTTCTCGGCCAACGGCAAGGCGCAGGGGCTCGGCGAGGCGGTCGGGTTCGTCAAGATCGTCGCGGACGCAACGTACAACGAGATCGTCGGGGCGCACCTGATCGGTCCCGACGTCACCGAGTTGTTGCCGGCGCTCACCCTCGCTCAGAAGTGGGACCTGACCGCCGACGAGGTGGCCCGCAACGTGTTCGCGCACCCGACCCTGTCCGAGGCGGTCAAGGAGGCCGTCGAGGGGATCGCCGGCCACATGATCAACCTCTAACCGGTGAGGCGGTCGATGAGGTGGTCCAGCTCGCGCGCCGGGTCGTCGGTGCTGCCCCCGTGCACGGGTCCGGGTTGTACGACGGTGCTGCGCGGCGCCACCACGAAGCCGAACCGGGTACCGATCGGCGGGTCGGCCGCGTCGCCGGCCGCGCGGTCGCCGCGACAGACCGCGGCGATCGCCTCGAGGGCCGACTCCACCGCCGCAATGTCGGCCCGCGGGTCGAGCGCCAGGATGCGGGCCGCGTCGGCGTGGCCTCGCGCCTCGAGGAACTCCGCCTGCTGGCAGTACAGCACCACCCCGACGTTGACGAACTCCTCCCGGTCCACGCGCGGCACGCACCGCAGCACGACGTACTGGAACCCCATCCGGCGACTCATGCGGCACCCGCGATCGGCAGCCAGGCCCGCCCGCCGCTGATCCGGGCGAGCAGGAACTCGACGTACGCCGCCCGCAGCGCCGCCGGGTCAGCGGCCCCTGGCACCGGCTCGAGCCACTCGTCGGGCACCAGCCCGGTGACGTCGGCAAGCAGGTCGCGGGTGACCATCGGCGCGAGCTCCTCGTCGACGACGGGCAGGCCGTTCGCGTATCCGCGCAGCACATGCTGGGAGGCGTCGTACGGCTGGACGGCGAAGCTCGCCGGCGAGCCGATCCCGGAGGGCCAGCCGTGGTGGAAGTACAGGCAGGCGCCGTGGTCGATCGCCCAGAGGTCGCCGTGCCAGACCAGCAGGTTCGGGTTGCGCCAGCTGCGGTCGACGTTGGCGCAGAGCGCATCCAGCCAGAGGATCCGGGCGGCCTCCTCGTCGGACGGGTGGCAGCCGGCGTCGTACCCGAAGGAGCCGGGCAGGAAGTCGATCCCCAGGTTGAGCCCGATGCTGGCGGTGAGCAGGTCCTGGACCTCCTCGTCGGCTTCGTAGCGACCGATCTCGCGGTCGAGGCGCACGCCGACCAGGGTGGGCGTGCGGATGCCGAGGCGGCGGGCGAGCTCGCCGACGATCACCTCGGCGACGAGCACCCGCAACCCCTGGCCGGCGCCGCGGAACTTGCACACGTAGGTGCCCAGGTCGTCGGCCTCGATGATCCCCGGCAGCGACCCACCCTCGCGCAGGGGCGCGACGTAGCGGGTCGCGGTGACGGTCTCGATCACGTCGCGGCCAGTCGGAGCTTCTCGGTGGCCACGTCGAAGTCGCCCTTCGGCCAGTCGAGCCTCATCGCGACGAGTGCCTCTTGGAGCAGGGAGCCGATGGCCCAGTTGCGGTACCACTTGCGGTCGCTGGGGACGACGTACCAGGGAGCTTCGGGGGTGTTGCAGCGTTCGAGGGCGAGCTCGTAGGCGCGCTGGTACGACGGCCACAGCTTGCGCTCGTCGATGTCGCCGGGCTTGTACTTCCAGTGCTTGGTCGGGTCGTCGAGCCGCGCCTCCAGCCGGGTCCGCTGCTCGTCGTACGAGAGGTGCAGCATGCACTTGACGATGGTGGTGCCGGCGTCGAGCAGCCGCTTCTCGAACTCGTTGATCGCGTCGTAGCGGCGTTCGATCTCCGCCTTCGGCGCGAGCTCATGGACCCGGACGACCAGGACGTCCTCGTAGTGCGAGCGGTCGAAGATCCCGATGTCGCCCGGGGGTGGCACCTCCTTGGCGATCCGCCACAGGAAGTCGTGGCGCAGCTCGGTCCTGGTGGGCTGCTTGAACGACTTGATGCGTACGCCGGACGGGTCGAAGATCCCGACGCAGTGCGACAGCACCCCGCCCTTGCCGGAGGTGTCCATCCCCTGCAGCACGAGCAGGAGGCTGCGCTTGGCACCGTCGCCGTACGCGTTGGCGAAGAGCTTCTCCTGCAGGTCGGCCAGCTCGCCGGCCATTGCCGGCAACGCCCGTTCGCCGGCCTTCTTGTCCCCCTTGAAGCCCGGTTTGCCGTGGGCGTCGTACGCCGTGAGGTCGACCGGGCCGTTCGGGACGCGGAGGAGGTCGCTGATCGAGGGGGCCATGGGCCCACTATGCCGAACCCGGCCCTCGAGCTGCGTAGGATTCGGGCCGTGACCCGTCGGGTGTATCCCGGTCCCCGGGACTGGTTGGACTTCCTGCGGCACCGAGACACCGACTCTCTTGCCTTCCTCGGAAGAATGTTGCGTCGCCGCGGAGTTTCGGCCGAGGTCGTCGGTCATCTCCTCGACGTCTTCGATGGTCCAGGCGCGATGCAGGTCAGTGAAACTTTTCCGGCCGGGCACCGGCCGTTGAGCGAGCAGAGGGCGCGCCGAGCCAGCAGTCCCACGAGGCTCGACTTCGGGCTCGGCCCAGATCATGACCCCCGCATGATGATGAGTTTGCGGGACTTTGCGCGAAATCGCCAGGGAGCCCGCGTGTGGCTCGATCCCGAGCGGGACGCGGCGACCGCCTCCGTGATGCTCGGCGATCGACCAGTCGGCCGAACTGTGCTCACACCGAGAGTTCACGCCGCCCTTGCCAGGTTGGCCCACGACGGCGTGTACGCGGACGGAACGGTCACGGAACGACCTGGAGACGATGCAGCCACCGCCTTCGAGCTGCGCGTCCAGCTGCCGGCGGACTGACCCGCCCTGCCTACGATGCAGCCATGCACCTGCCCGTGATGCCGCCGGTCCTCCCGATGCTCGCCAAGTCGGTCAAGGGCATCCCCGCCCCCGAGAAGTACGGCGGCCTGCTGTTCGAGCCGAAATGGGACGGCTTCCGGTGCATCGTCTTCCGCGACGGCGACGAGATCGAGCTCGCGAGCCGGAACACCAAGCCGCTCACCAGGTACTTTCCCGAGGTCGTCGAGGCGATCCGCGCCACCCTCCCCGAACGATGCGTCGTCGATGGTGAGCTGTTCGTCGCGATCGGCGACCGGCTCAAGTTCGAGGTACTCCAGGAACGGATCCACCCGGCCGCCTCCCGGGTCACTCTCCTCGCGGAGCAGACCCCGGCCAGCTACGTCGGCTTCGACCTGCTCGCCGAGGCCGACGAGAATCTCATGGCGAGTCCCTTCGAGCACCGGCGGGCACGGCTCGAGAGCGCGCTCGGGCACGCGAGCGGTCCGATCCATCTCACCAGGACGACCAGGGACCCCGACGAGGCGGCCGACTGGTTCCGCCGGTTCGAGGGCGCCGGCCTCGACGGCGTGGTCGCCAAGCCATTGGGGGCGCCGTACCAGCCGAACGCCCGCACCATGCTCAAGATCAAGCACGAGCGCACCGCCGACGTGGTCCTGGCCGGCTACCGGCTGCACAAGACCTCCACCGACGAGCAGCCGCTGATCGGCTCGCTCCTGCTCGGCCTGTACGACGCAGAGGGCAACCTCCAGCACATCGGCGTCTCGGCCAGCTTCACCGCGAAACGGCGCGCCGAGCTGATCGAGGAGCTGCGACCCCTCGAGTGCCCGATCGAGGAGCACCCTTGGGGCCGGTGGGCGGAGTGGGCCATCGCGAACCCCGACCGGGTCCCGGGCACGCAGAGCAGATGGAGCGCCGGCAAGGACCTCTCCTTCACGCCGCTTCGCCCCGAACGCGTCCTCGAGGTCGGCTACGACCACATGGAGGGTCGCCGGTTCCGGCACACCGCGCAGTTCAAAAGGTGGCGCACCGACCGAGACCCGGAGTCGTGCGGGTACGACCAGCTCGAGGAACCGGTCAGCTACGACCTCGCCGGCGTGCTCGGGGCACCGTAGGCCCGTGAAGCACGGCCCATACGGGGTGGCCCGAACGGACTACCCCGATTCCGAACGTCTCCATCGGACGCACGGTTGGGCCATTTCCGCCGAGTAGGACTTCCGGTTCCCTCCGGCGTGGTGCAAACGTGGCACTCGAAGCCGCCTGGCCGGCCTGGCCGCGGTATCTGGGGGGGCACGGCGGGCAGGCCGGGTAGGCTTTTTCCATGAGCGAGGCGACCTACGACGTGGTCCTGCTTGTCGAGCAGACCCTGTCGGCCGACGACGTGCAACGGATTCGCAGCCTCCACCAGAACATCGACGACCCGGTGCACTACCACGTGCTGATGCCGTGCGAGGACGCGGCCGCGCGGGTCGAGACCGCCCTAGGATCGGTCGCCGCCAGCGAGGTGCTGGCCACCCCGACGATCACGATGGACCCCGACGACGTTCGGCACGTCCAGCAGGAGCTTGACGAGAAGGCCACCGAGGACGTCGGCCGGTGCGTCGACCGCCTCGCCGAGAGTGGCGACTCCGCCACCGGGGACGTGGTCCGCGCCGACCCGATCGTGGCGCTCGCGACGAAGGTCAAGGCGACGTCGGCGCAGGAGGTCATCGTGTTGACCCGCCCCCACGTCGTCGCCGAGTTCTTCCACGTGGACTGGACGTCACGGGCGCGGCGCAAGCTCGGCGTACCGATCCTGCACCTGCTTGAGCACGAGACGTTCGACGAGCAGGCCGGCGGTGGCGAAGGCGCGTCCCTGCTCTAGCCTCACTCCCCCGTCGGGCCGCCGGCGAGCTCGACCGCGATGTCCAGATGGCCGGCATGCCGGGCGTACTCCTGCAGGACGTGCAGGCAGATCCAGCCCAGCGTCGGCGGGTTCTCGGCGAAGCGGCCCCCGAGGGCGGCAGTCCGGTCGAGCGGGTTCTCCGCGAGCAGTACGTCGGTCCGGTGACCCACGTCGCGAAGCCGCCCCACCACCTGCGAGAGCGGGGTCTGCCCGTCGACGTGCCAGCGCCCATCGGCGTCGTCCCCCCACGGCAGGTCGACCGCCTCGCCCAGGAAGCCCCAGACGAGCCACCGGCGCTCCATGAACGCGAGGTGGTTGACCAGCTCGATCGGGCTCCAGCCCGACGGGAGCCGGGAGACCCGAAGCTCGGCGGGGTCCAGCGCCTCCACCTTGCCGATCACCACCTCGCGATAGGCGCGGAGGTAGCCGGCCAGCAGAGCCGCGACGTCCCCGACGTGGCCCTCCGGCTCGGCGAATTCAGCCATCGTCCTTGGGCCAGTTCGCCGGGTTGATCCGGCTCGGCTGCACCCGCGGTGGCTCCCCGGGCATCTTCGGATAGTCGGGCGGATAGGGCATCTCGCCGAGGCCGGACTCCTCGTAGAGCGCCAGCAGCGGCTCGATCGAGTGCTGCACGTCGTCGATCGACGCCCAGGGGTCGCCATCGGTCAACCGGTCCGGGACGGTGAAGAGATTGAAGGTGGTCGGGTCGGAGACCCCCGACAGCTCCGCCCAGGTCATAGGGGTCGAGACCGGTGCCCCCGGACGCGGGCGCAACGAGTACGCCGACGCGATCGTCCGGTCCCGGCAGTTCTGGTTGAAGTCCACGAAGATCCGGGCGCCCCGCTCCTCCTTCCACCACGCCGTGGTGACGCCGTCGTCACGCCTCTCCAGCTCTCGGCCGAAGCCGATCGCCGCATGGCGTACGTCGCCGAACTCCCAGCGCGGCTCGATGCGCACGTAGACGTGCACGCCACGGTTGCCCGACGTCTTCGGGTAGCCGGTGATGCCCAGCTCGTCGAGCAGCTCCCGGGCGACCGCGGCGACACGCACGGCATCTGTGAAGGTGGTGCCCGGTTGGGGGTCCAGGTCGATCCTGAGCTCGTCCGGGCGGTCGACGTCGTCGCGGCGTACCGGCCAGGGGTGGAAGGTGAGGGTGCCCATCTGGGCGCACCAGACGGGCACCGCGATCTCCGTGGGGCAGACCTCGTCGGCCTCGCGCCCCGAGGGAAAGGTCACCCGCGCCGACTCGAGGTAGTCCGGCGCCCCCATCGGCACCCGCTTCTGGTAGAACGCGTCGGCCTTCTCCCCCGGGCGGCCGGTGCCGAGCTTGATGCCGGGCAGCACCCCCTTGGGCCAGCGCTCCAGCGCGGTCGGCCGGTTCGCCAGCGCGCGCATGAGGCCGTCGCCGACCGAGGCGAAGTACCTTGCGACCATGCCCTTGGTGACCTCGGGCGTGGCATCGGTCGCGGGGTAGATCACCCGTTCCGGGCTCGAGACACGGACCGGCCGGCCGCCCGCCTCGACCTCGATCGCGGAGGTTGTCGCCATGCTCGCCATCCAACCATCCCGTCCCCCGTCGACCCGGCTCGAAAGCCGCGGCTTGTGGATCTCCGTACGCTTGAGACATGGACTACACCGTCACCAAGAGCGACGAGCAGTGGCGCGAGCAGTTGTCTCCCCAGGAG
>JBOHDW010000266.1:0-2641 GCA_050700795.1 Nocardioidaceae bacterium
CCACTCCGCTTCCGGGGGTTCCCGGTCAGTTCACGTCGAGCTCGCGGTACATCCCCATGAACGCGTGGGGCATGCCCGTGACGACGTCGGTCCAGAAGCAGGTGAGCACGTAGGCACCCTTCGTCAGGCCGTGGTAGGCGAAGGTGAACCGCGCCCCCGGGCTCAGGACGCCCGTGTCGAGGCCGACGTTCTCCGAGACCGGCGGCGGGCCGGGGTTTCCCCCCGATGTGACGGCGTTCACCCACGTCGTCCAGTCCGCGATCGTCTTGCCCGGCAGCAGCTTGGCCAGCGCGATGAAGTGGTCGTCGTGGGACCTGTTCGCGAAGGTCAGCAGCCCCGCGTGCGGAATGCTTGCCGGCCGGGCGGCGTAGGTCTCGTCACCGGTCGCGTGGATCGTCGGGCCGACCGGGAGGGCACCGGCGACCCGGGCGCCCGCCACCCGGAAGTGGTGCAGCTTCCTGGCCAGGTTCTTGGTCGCGTTGGTGTCGACGGCGACATAGCGGTGACCGCGCGGCAGGTTGACGTACATGACGCCGCGGGCACCGGGTGCAGACGACACCCCGCCGAGCAGGGCGGTGTTCCTGGTGAACCGGGCCAGCGCCTTGAGGTTGCCGCCGTTCGGACCGGCGATCGCGTCACGGGCCAGCTCGCGGTCGGAGTACCCCCGTCGCACAGACAGGAGCTGGAAGGCGGACGCCTTCCCGGAGCGGACCACGAACTTGTGCACGCCCGGGTGCATCGCGCCGGTCATCCGGACGACCCGGTGCTTGGTGATGAACACCTTGATGGTGTGCGAGCTCGCAGCCGACGCGGGTGAGGTACTGAACGCGATCGCCGACATCGAGCCGGCGACGATCAAGCCGGCGACCGAGGAGACGGTCGCGCGACGTCTGACACTTGCCATGAGTGAACCCCCTGAGGTGGTGGCCCCTGGATGGGCCGGGCCACAGCATCCAGAATCCCCGGATGAAAGGGAAGGGGACGCGCCCGATCTCATCCTCAAGGACCATGGACGACCTAGTCGCTGTCCATCCTGAGGATGACCGGACCGCGGCCACCGTCGCCTGGTGGGTGCGTACGCTCAGGCGGCCGAGCCGCGGCACGGGTCGAGGCCCGGGTCGAGGCCGGGCCCCACCATCGGGTCCCGGGACTCCGGCTCCGGCGCGCGGGCGGCGACGCGTTCGCTGCCGATCACCATCGCCACGGCGAGTACGACGACCCCGCCACCGACCACGATCGGCACCGTGACCGGTTCGGAGAGGATCAACCAGCCCAGGAAGACCGCGATCACCGGGTTCACGTAGGCGTAGGTGGCCACCAGCGAGATCGGCGCGTTGGCGATCAGCCAGACGAAGGCGGTGAACGCCACGACCGAGCCGAACACGACGAGGTAGCCCAGGGCCAGCCAGGTCTTCGCGGGGTAGGCGAAGGTGAAGCGTTCGCCCGACCACAGTCCGACGACGGTCGCGATGGTGCCGCCGATGAGCATCTCGTAGACCGCGGTGACGAACGGGTCCGCCGGCAGCCAGAGTCGCCGTTGGACGTAGGAGCCGAACGCCCAGCAGGAGGCCGCGAACAAGACGATCAGGGCCGGGCCCAGCGGGATCTCACCGCCGGCACCGGAACCAGCGAGCACGAGGAAGACCAGCCCCGCGAAGCCGAGCAGGACGCCCAGCAGGGTCAGCCGGCGGGGACGGTCGCCCTCGGCCACCCGGAAGACCACGATCAGCAGCGGGGCGATGGCGATCAGCAGTGCGGTGAACCCCGACGGGGCGCCCTCCTGCTCGCCGACCGAGACCAGGCCGTTGCCCAACATCGGCAGCATCAACCCGAGGAAGCCGGCACCCAACGCCTGGCGAGGGCCGATCCGCAGATGCCGCACCCCGCCTCGGGCCGCCACGATCGTGCCGAGCACGAGCGACGCGGTGATGAACCGCAGCCCCATGGAGATCAGGGGAGGAGCGTCCTTCACCACCACGCGAATCCCGAGGTAGGTCGAACCCCACACGACGTAGACGATCGCCAGCCCGATCCAGACCAGGTAGCGCTTCTCGGGGGTAATGACTGTTTGCTCGTTCACGCCTGACAGGCTAGTACCCCGCACCCCCAGGATCCTCGCGGTTTCCGGACGCCGGGACGCCGCCGGGATGGCGGGGGATTAGGCACGCCGTGAGGGCGCCCGGTAAGTTGGAGGCACCCAGATCGGTGTGGCGCCGGTCACTAAACAGGATCGGCCGCTCGAACCTCCCGCGCACCACCCCAGCGTCGGGTCGAGGCGACGGCCGTGAGCTCCCGGAGGGTCCCGCGCGGCCCGCCGAGCCGGTGGCGGAGACCCCGCCCGCCGACCAGACGAAGGAGTGCAGGTGAGCGAAGCTACCTCGGACTTCGGTCCGGACCTCGGTGAGGTCTTCGGCCCCCGGCAGGTCGACGGCGGCCCCGAGCTGGTGCAGTTGCTGACGCCCGAGGGCGAGCGCGTCAGCCACCCCGACTTCTCCTTCGACCCCGGCAGCGGGGCCGACGAGGACCAGGTCATCCGCGGCTTCTACCGCGACATGGTCCTCACCCGGCGGATCGACACCGAGGCAACCGCCCTGCAGCGCCACGGCGAGCTCGGCATCTGGGCACAGCTGCTCGGCCAGGA
>JBOHDW010000267.1:0-5027 GCA_050700795.1 Nocardioidaceae bacterium
TACAAGCCGATCTACCTGGAGGCCCAGGCGGCCGCGGCGCTCGCCGTGATCCTCAACGCCGGGCTGCAGCCGCCCGCTTCGCTGGTGAACGGCACGACGCAGGACACGAAGGCGAACGTTGCCGTCAAGTCGATTTTGCTGAAGCCTGAGTGGGTGACCACCTCCAACATGGCCTCCACCGTGGTGACGGACAAGTTCGTGCCCGCCTCCCAGCTCTGCAAGGGCAAGTACGCCGCGGCGTGTTCGCAGTTCGGGATTTCGTGACCGAACAGCCTCGTGAAGGCGCCCCGCTGCTTCGGCTGCGGGGCGTCGTCAAGAACTTCGGACCGGTCCAGGCCCTCAAGGGTGTCGACCTCGACGTGCCCGCTGGACAGGTCACCGCGCTGGTCGGCGACAACGGGGCAGGCAAGTCCACCCTGATCAAGACGATCTCGGGCATCTGGGCACCGGATGCGGGAGAGATCAGCTGGGACGGACATCCCGTCCGGTTCCACTCGCCTCGCGACGCTTCGCATGCGGGGATCGCCACGGTCTACCAAGATCTCGCACTGTGCGACAACCTCGACATCGTGCAGAACATGTTCCTGGGCCGCGAGCTCGTTTCGCACGGTCTCCTGGACGAGGGGACCATGGAGACGAGGGCCGGGGAGACGATGGCCGGCCTCCACGTCACAACGGTCAGGTCGATCCGTCAGCCGGTCCGGTCCCTGTCCGGCGGTCAGCGGCAGGCGGTCGCCGTGGCACGGGCGGTGATGGAGGAGGCCAAGCTGGTGATCCTCGACGAGCCCACCGCCGCGCTGGGGGTGTCCCAGACCGCCATGGTTCTCGACCTGGTGAAGCGGCTGAGCGGTCGAGGGATCGCGGTCCTGCTCATCTCGCACAACCTCGTCGACGTCTTCGAGGTCGCCGACCGGATCGCGGCGCTCTACCTTGGCAGGATGGCCACGAGCGGACCGATCACCGACTTCGACACCCAGAGCGTGGTGGAGCTGATCACGACCGGCACCACCTCCACCACCAAGGCGACGAAGGGGCACCCCTGATGGCGACGATCCCCGACGAGACCGAGCAGGTGGCCGAGGTCGACGCCGCTGAGTCGGCGGTGCTCGCCGACTCCCTGAGTGAGTACATGCAGTCGTGGTGGAAGCGGGTCCGGGGCGGGGAGAGCGGCACGCTGCCGGTCCTCATCGGGCTGGTCATCATCGTGGTGGTCTTCCAGGTGACCAACTCGAACTTCCTCACCGCCAGCAACATGTGGAACCTCGTCAGCCAGGGCGCCGCCTACGTCCTGCTCGGCATGGCGGAGATCTTCGTCCTCCTGCTCGGCGAGATCGACCTCTCGATCGGCTTCATATCCGCGTTGGGCGCGTTCGTCTCGATCTGGCTGACCACGGATCACGGGTGGCCGTGGGGGCCGGCGGTCGTGTTGGGCCTGGCCCTGGCGACGGTGATCGGTCTCGTTCAGGGGCTGATCATCGTCAGGCTCGGCCTGCCGTCGTTCGTGGTCACTCTTGCCGGCCTGCTCGGCTGGCAGGGGGTCCTGATCCTGGTGACCGACAAGGCGGGTGGGTCGACGGGTGGCACGATCTCCGCGGACAACCCCGTCATCCACGGTCTGGTCAGCTCCAACATTCCCGTATCGCTCGGGTGGCTCCTGCTCGGCCTCGTCCTTCTCGCCTATGTCGCTTCGACCCTGCTCGTCGACCGCGGTCGGCGGCGCGCCGGCTTGGCGACCGTGCCGTTCGGACTGACGATCGCCAAGTGCGCCTTGGTGGTAGTCCTCGGGATCGTGCTCGTCGCCGTGCTCAGCGTGAACCGCGGTCGCTATTTCAATGTCATCGAGGGAGTGCCGTGGGTCGTCCCGTACGTGCTCGCTGCGGTGGTGGCGTGGAGCACGTTGCTGTCCCGGACCCGCTTCGGGCGCTATGTCTATGCGGTGGGTGGGAATGCCGAGGCGGCGCGTCGGGCCGGCATCGCCATCGGTCGGGTGCGGGTTGCCTGCTTCGGCCTCGCCGGGCTCACGGCCGGGTTGGCCGGGCTCGCCTACGCCTCGAACCTGGGGTCGATCTCCGACAACGTCAACGGTGGGCAGCTGGTGCTCTACGCCGTTGCCGCCGCGGTCATCGGCGGGGCCAGCCTCTTCGGTGGCCACGGGCGGATGGTGCACGCACTCCTGGGTGGTCTGGTCATCGCGACGATTGCCAACGGGATGGGGCTGATCAGCCTGTCCGCCCCCATGCAGTACATCGTGACCGCGTTGGTGCTGCTGGCCGCGGTCACCGTGGACGCGTTGGCGCGACGCGGGCAGAGTCCCACCTGAAGCTGCCCCTGGCTAGGCTCCGACGCATGGCGGTCGTGCTGGGTGACGTGATCCGGCTGCTCGACGCGTGGTACGACCCGCGCACCGCGGAGCCCTGGGATGCGGTCGGCCTGGTCACCGGCGACCCCGACCAGGAGGTACGCCGGATCCTGTTTGCCGTCGACCCGACCGACGCGGTCGTGGACGAAGCGGTCGCGTTCGGCGCCGACCTGCTGGTGGTGCACCACCCTCTGCTGCTCACGCCCGTGCACGGCGTCGCCGCGACGACCCCGAAAGGCCGTCGCCTGCACCGGCTGATCAGGTCCGGCGTCGCGCTCTTCACCGCCCACACCAACGCCGACGTCCCGGCCGACGGGGTCAACGAGGCACTCGCTCGTGCCGTCGGAATCGTCGACCCCGCCCCGATCGCGGCAGCCTCCGACGGGCTCGACAAGCTGGTCACCTTCGTGCCGCTCGAGCATGCCGAGGCGGTGCGCCACGCATTGGCTGAGGCGGGCGCGGGTCGGATCGGCGACTACGACACCGCGTCCTTCACCGGCGCCGGCGAGGGCCGGTTCCGTCCGCTCGCCGGCGCGCATCCCGCCATCGGCGAGGTGGGCCGGCTCGAGGTGGTCCCCGAGTCGCGCATCGAGGTGGTCTACCCGCGACCCGCGCGTGCTCGCGTCGTTACCGCGTTGCGCGAGTCCCATCCCTACGAGGAGCCGGCCTTCGACCTCGTCGAGCTGGCCGCCGTCCCCGGCGTACCGGGGGAGCGTGGGCACGGTCGGGTCGGTCGCCTCGCCGAGCCCATCTCCCTGCGTGGGTTCGCGGAGCGGGTCGCGGCAGCGCTGCCGGCGACCGCGCACGGCGTACGAGTGGCGGGGGAGCGGGACCGCACCATCGAGACCGTGGCGGTCGGCAGCGGCGCCGGGGACGCGCTGCTTGAGAGCGTGCTGGGGCTGGATCCGGACGTCTACCTCACCTCCGACCTGCGTCACCACCGTGCCGCGGAGTTCCTGGAGTACGACGGTCCGGCGCTCGTCGACGTCGCGCACTGGGCCGCCGAGTGGACCTGGCTCCCCGTCGTGGAGAGCAAACTGGTGGCCGCGCTCGAAGGGCGGGGCGCTACGGTGGAGACCCGGGTGAGCACGTTGTGCACCGACCCGTGGGACCTCCATCTCGACTCCGTCGAGCCGGCCGATCACCAGGAGCAGCGCTGAAAGCCGACCCCTTCGCCCAGTTGAAGCTGCTCGACGTCCAGCACCTCGACTCCACACGGGACCAGCTCCGGCACCGGCTGGCCCATCTCCCCGAGGCGAAGCGGCTGGCCGAGTTGGCCACCGAGCGCGCCGACGTCGACGGGAAGGCACGCGACGCACGGACCCGGGTCGAGGACCTGACCCGCGACCAGCGCAAGGCCGACGCCGATGTCGAGCAGGTCAGGACCCGGCGCCAGCGTGACCGCGACCGGATGGAGGGCGGCCTGGTCAACAACCCCAAGGACCTCGAGCACCTGCAGGCCGAGCTGGTCTCCCTCGAACGACGGATCGCCGAGCTCGAGGACGCCGAGCTGGAGGTGATGGAGGCGCTCGAGACGGCCCAGGGCGAGCTCGCCGAGCACCAGGACCGGCTGTCCGAGATCGACGCAACCATCGCCGACACCGAGAAGCTCCTCTCCGAGAAGGCCGGCGGCGTAGACCAGCAGGTTGCCGAGACCGAGCAGGAGCGTCGGCTCACCGCCGCGGACCTGCCCGCGGAGCTGTTGGCGCTCTACGACCGGCTGCGGGAGCAGAAGGGTGGCGTCGGCGCTGCCGCACTGCACGCTCGCCAGTGCGGTGGTTGCAGCCTGGAGCTGAACGCGGCCGACCTCGCGGTGATCGCCCGGGCGCCCAGCGACGAGGTGCTCCGCTGCGAGGAGTGCAACCGGATCCTGGTGCGGACCTCCGAGTCCGGGCTCTGATGAGCGAACACCGCTCCGTCGTCATCGAGAGCGACGGCGGCTCCCGGGGGAACCCGGGCCAGGCGGCGTACGGCGCGGTGCTCAAGGACGCCGACACGGGCGAGGTGATCGCCGAACGCGCGGAGCGGCTGGGCATCGCGACCAACAACGTCGCGGAGTACAACGGGCTGATCGCCGGGCTCGAGCTCTACCAGGAGCACACCCCCGACGCCGAGCTCGAGGTGCGGATGGACTCCAAGCTCCTCGTCGAGCAGATGTCGGGCAACTGGAAGATCAAGCACCCGGACATGCGGCCGTTGGCCATCAAGGCGCAGCGGCTGGCGCCGTTCGGGACGACGTACACCTGGATTCCGCGTGAGCAGAACCGGCATGCCGACCGGCTCCTCAACGAGGCGCTGGACGCGACGAGCTCCGCCGCTCCTCCCGTGATTCGCACCGCCGCCCCCGCCGCCGGTCCGTCGCGCGGCTGGTCGGGTCGCGGGACGCCGACCACGGTGATCATGGTCCGGCACGGCGAGACGGCGCTGACGGTCGAGAAGCGGTTCTCCTCCGGGCTGGGCGGGTCGAACCCCGGCCTGACCGACGAGGGTCGTGCGCAGGCGCGGGCGGTGGCGGACTGGCTGTCGCCGATCGCCGAGACGGTCGACGTGCTGGTGACCTCGCCGGTACGCCGTGCGGCCGAGACCGCGGACATCGTCGGGGCCCGGCTCTCGCTGCCGGTCGCCGCCGAATCCGGCTTCGCGGAGATGCAGTTCGGCTCCTGGGACG
>JBOHDW010000268.1:0-2496 GCA_050700795.1 Nocardioidaceae bacterium
GGTCAGCACCGACCAGCACGTCTCGAACGTGGTGACCGCCTCGGGCGGGATCGGTACGGCGATCTCCTCCACGTCGTGACCCTGCAGCTCGAGCAGCCGCATCGCGTCGCGGTACGCGATGAGGCACTCCTCATGCACCCCTGCGTCCGCGATCAGCGGTGCGCTGAACGCGGCCACCCTGAGCCGGCCCGGCTCGCGGTCGCACCAGCCGAGGAACGTCTCTCCCTCCGGCAGCGGCGCGGCCCAGAACGGGTCACCGACGGCGGGTCCGGCCATCACGTCGAGGAGCGCCGCGGCGTCTCGCACGGTGCGCGCGAGTGGGCCCGCGGTGCCGAGGCCGACCGGGTCGCCGTACATCGGGCTCCCGCTGATCCGACCCCGGCTCGGCTTGAGGCCGAACAGGCCGCAGCAGCTCGCCGGGATCCGGATCGAGCCGCCACCGTCGGAGCCCTGAGCCACCGGGACGAGACCCGCCGCGACGGCCGCGGCCGCGCCACCGCTGGAACCGCCGGCCATCCGGTCGAGGTCGTACGGCGTTCGCGCCGGAGGTGCGACGTCGGGCTCGGTGTAGCACGGCGAGCCGAACTCCGGGGTGTTGGTCTTGCCGAGGCTGATCATCCCCTGCGCCTCGAGGCGCAGCACCACCTCGTCGGAGACATCGGGCACGAAGTCGGCCATCGTCGCCGAGCCGAACGTCGTGCGCACCCCCGCCGTCATGTTCAGGTCCTTGATCGCAGTCGGCACCCCGAAGAGAGGCGGCAACGGTCCGCCGTCCAGGAAGGACCCGGCCACCTTGGCCTGCTTGCCGGCGAGCTCTCCGGTCACCGTAACGAACGCACCGAGCGAGTCGGACAGCCGCTCGATGCGGGCGAGGTAGTGCTCGGCGAGCTCGAGCGGCGACACCTCGCGGCGGCGTACCGCGTCGGCCTGTTGCAAGGCGGTGAGGTCATGCAGCTCGGCCACGACAGCGCGTCGTTCAGGCCAGCGCGGGCAGGTGGGCGAGCGCCTCGGCGACGGCGGCCTGCACGTCCGCGTCGGCGAAGTCGCGGTCGACCAGGGTGCCGGAGAGGTACGCGTCGTAGGCCGGCAGGTCGAGGTGTCCGTGGCCGCACAACGCGGTGAGGATCACCTTCTCCTCCCCGGTCTCCTTGCAGCGCTGGGCCTCCTCGACGGCGGCGGCGAGTGCGTGCGTCGGCTCGGGGGCGGGCACGATCCCCTCGCTCCTGGCGAACAGCACCCCCGCGGCGAAGCACTCGATCTGGTTCTTCGCGATCGCCTCGATCTCCTTGCTCTCGTAGAGGTGGCTGATCAGCGGGCTCATCCCGTGGTAGCGCAGCCCGCCGGCGTGGATCGGATCCGGGATGAAGTCGTGGCCGAGCGTGTGCATCTTCATCAGCGGGGTCATCCCGAGCGTGTCCCCGAAGTCGTAGGCGTAGGTGCCCTGGGTCAGCGACGGACACGCGGCCGGTTCGACGGCGCGCACGGTCGGGCTCATCCGCCCGGCCCACCGCTCCCGCAGGAACGGGAACATCAGCCCCGCGAAGTTAGAGCCACCGCCGGTGCAGCCCACGATCAGGTCGGGGGTCTCGCCGATCTTCGCGAGCTGGAGCAGCGCCTCCTCGCCGATGATCGTCTGGTGCAGGAGGACGTGGTTGAGCACGCTGCCCAGGGCGTAGTTCGTCGACGGGTCCTGCGCGGCCACCTCGACCGCCTCGCTGATCGCGATGCCGAGCGAACCGGTCGAGTCCGGGTGCTCGGCGAGGATCTTGCGGCCGGCCTCGGTCAGGTCCGAGGGGCTCGGGTGCACGGTGCCACCGAACGTCTCGATCATGATCTTGCGGTAGGGCTTCTGGTCGTACGACGCCCGCACCTGCCAGACCTCACACTCGAGGTTGTACTGCGCGCACGCGAACGCCAACGCGGTCCCCCACTGCCCGGCGCCGGTCTCCGTGGCCAGCTTCTTGATCCCGGCCTTGGCGTTGTAGTAGGCCTGCGGCACCGACGTGTTCGGCTTGTGCGAGCCGGCCGGGGACACCCCTTCGTACTTGTAGTAGATCCGGGCCGGGGTCCCGAGCGCCTTCTCCAGCCGGTGCGCCCGGAACAGCGGGCTCGGCCTCCACAGCCGGTAGACGTCGAGCACCTCGTCCGGGATGTCGATGTACTGGTCGGTCGCGACCTCTTGCATGATCAGCTCCATCGGGAACAACGCCGAAAGGTCGTCGGGGCCGACCGGCTGACCGGTTCCCGGGTGCAGGACCGGCGGCGGTGGCGTCGGCAGGTCGTGCAGGATGTTGTACCAACGGGTCGGCATCTCGCTCTCGTCGAGCAGCACCTTGTGTTGGCGGACCTCGGCCATCGTCGCTCCTTCGGATCGCCCCGTCCCTCGAACCCTAGTCGGCGCGGCGTGCGCTCGGAAGGTGGTGTCCGGCCTCCTAGACTCCGTCCGTGACCGGCCGTCCGGCGTACCTCTTGGCCTGTCTGCTGCTGGCCGCCTGC
>JBOHDW010000269.1:0-11505 GCA_050700795.1 Nocardioidaceae bacterium
CCGCGGCCGTGGACAGCCGGTAGCCGCGGTCAGCCCCGCGGTAGGCCCCGTGGTAGGCCCCGTGGTAGGCCCCGTGGTGGGCGAGGCAGGACTCCTCCCCGGTCGCCGAGTCACTCGTGAGAGACAAGGGCCCCCCGCGCACCCAACAGAGCTCGCTTGCCCTTGCTGCCTCTCGGCCCTGGGGGAGTTGGGCGAGGTGTCGCCGCACGGGGGGTTGGTGACGAGTGTAGGTGATCCACGCTCACCGAAGACGAGGCCCTAGAGTGCCCGGGTGAGTGCCCGTCGAGCGTCCCGTCGAGCGTCCCGTCGAGCCTGCCAGTGAGCCTGCCGGTGGGCGCTCCGACGCGGGTCCCGGTGTGGCGCTTCGCCGGGGTTCGCCCGTTGATGGCGGTGTCGTTCGCCGCCTTCGCCGGCTACGCGGGCCTGTTCACGGTGGCCCCGTTGTGGGTGGTACACGGCGGGGCGGATCGCACCGGCTCGGGGCTGGTCAACGGCGTGTTGTTGATCTCGACGGTGGTCTTCCAGTTCACCGTCCCGTGGGCGGTGGGCCGCGCCGGGTTCCCGCTCGTACTGGTCGTCGGACTCGTCTGCCTGGGCGCCCCGGCCCCGCTCTACGCACTCTCCTCGTCGCTGCTGCCCGTGCTCGCGTTGTCGGTGGTGCGCGGCATCGGCTTCGCGGTCCTCACCGTCGCCGGCGCCTCGATCATCGCCCGACTTGTGCCGGCCGCCCAGCGGGGTGCGGCGATCGGCTTCTACGGGCTGGCCGTCGCCCTGCCCATGCTGGTCCTGTTGCCCGCCTCGGCGAGCATCGCCGAGAACCTCGGATTCTGGGTGGTCTTCCTGCTCGGCGCCTTGCCGCTGGTCGGTATCCCGGTGGTGCCGATGTTGGGGCGGGCCCTGCACGCGGCGGCGGCGTCGCGGGGGCCCGCGTCCGAGGCGCACCCGGATTCGACCCCTCGCCGGCGACGGTTGGTCCGGGTGCTCCCGCCGACGCTCGTGCTCTTCTCGATGACGATGGCCGCTGGGGCGGTGCTCACGTTCCTGCCGCAGATGATCCCCTCCGCGGCGCTGGCGACGACAGGCCTGTTCGCCTTCAACCTGAGCGCGGCCCTGACCCGGTGGCGAGCGGGTCACCTGGCCGACAGGTACGGCGCGCGACGGTTCCTGCCGCCCTTGTTGGCACTCGCCACCGCCGGGTTGCTGGTCACCGCGGTCTCCATGACGGGTGGCCTCCACGGCGTACCCATCATCGGGGCGTTGCTGGTCGCTGGGGGCGCCTACGGCGCGATCCAGAACCTCACCTTGGTGGTTGCCCTCGAGACGGTTGGTCCGCGCGACTATGACCTGGCCAGTGCCGGCTGGAACATCGGCTTCGACGCCGGCACCGCCGTCGGGGCCACCCTCATGGGCGTGCTCGCGACGGCCTGGTCGTTCGAGGGCGGTTTGGTGGTGCTGGCCGCGCTGGTCCTCACCGCGGTTCCCTGGACGCTGGGTCGCCGGACCGCCGAGCCGCCCGCCGAGCCGCCCGCCGAGCCGCCCGCCGTGCCGCCCGCCGTGCCGCCCGCCGTGCCGCCCGTTGGCCGGCCTTGAGGATTACTGGCCTTGGCCTCCGGACGGGTAGCCTCTCCGGCGGAGGATTCGCCTAGAGGCCTATGGCGCTCGCTTGGAAAGCGGGTTGGGTTAACGCCCTCGCGGGTTCGAATCCCGCATCCTCCGCCACCGCCTCACGCAGGCTGTGCCGACGATTGCAGACCTGCTCGGCGGATGATTGCAGGGCTATTGACCGGATAGGTGCAGGACCTGTGGCCGGATGGTTGCAGCCGGCCGCCGAGCAAAAGTCGGCACTCTCATGTGCCTCGTAGTCTCGGTTCTAGTCTCACTCGCGTCCGGAAATCCTCCCGCTGTGCGGCTTGTGCGATTCACTGGGTGGGTGCGAAGCGGGCTGCTGGAGATCACCGACCTCCTCTGGTCCCTTGACGCAGATGGGCAGCGGGTCCCTGTCGTCGTCGACGACGTGGTCGAGCAACTGCTGATTCGAGGCCAGCGACGAGCGGCCGCGATCGTACGCACGATGCCGGCGATCGACGGCCACCTCGACCCCGACTACGTCGATCGCCTCGGACTTCGGGTTCACTGCGAACTCCAACGCCTGGCTGAGGAGCTGCAGATGGGGCGTCGCGTGACCGAGCTCCTCGTCGCAAGGGTACGGCGCCTGCAGGACTCGGGTCCCGGGCCAATTCGCGTGGTCGACATCGGTTGCGGCCTCGGATACGTCATCAGGTCCATGGCCGCCCGCGCTGCCTTTGACGACGAGGTCGAGCTCGTCGGTGTCGACCTCAACCCGGTCCTGATCCAGGAAGCGCGAGACCTCGCGATCCACGAAGGCCTGCTCTGCCGCTTCGTCCGAGGCGATGCCCTACGCCCCGGTGTCGCCATCGAAGACGGGCTGCGGACGATCGTGATTTCAACCGGACTCTTGCATCACCTGAACGAGAGCGACTTGGTCGCGTTCTTCGCCGGTCAAGCGGCCCAGGGAGTTGAGGCATTCGCTCACTGGGACATCGCCCCGTGCTTCTGGTCCACGCTCGGAGCCTGGGTCTTCCATCAGGCTCGGATGCGCGAGCCCGTGTCTCGGCACGATGGAGTTCTGTCCGCGCGGAGGGCCTATCCCGCAACTGTTCTCGAGTCAGCAGCGCGCTCGGGTGCACCCGCCTACGCCTGTGAGGTGCGAGAGGGTTCGCGATGGCATCCTCGGGCACTTGACGTTCTTCGACCTGTGGTTGGTGTGCGCTCGTGATTGCGATTGTTGCCTCGGGCCTCGTGGTGCTGGGGCTCCTAGACGCAGCGTTCAGTGGTTTCCGCTCGTCACTGGGTCGATCCGGGCTGATCGGCCACCGGAAGTCGGACGTGCTCGCCACCTACCGCGGCGCCGTCCTTGGCGCCGCTCTCTTAGCGCCGGCGGTTGCTTTCTTCGGCGTGGATGTCGGACTCCTGGACTCCTCGCCAAGCGACTACCGAAGCGCGGGAGAAGCCGCGCTCATCGTCTTCGTTCCCTATGCGGCACTGACGATGCTGGCTCTGGCCATCTATGGCTTCCTGGGCTGGCGTCGGAAGTACCTGGCCTCGGCAGCAGTCTTGGGTCCGTTCACCCTGGTCAGGCCACTCGTCGTCGCGGCAGGCGCGCTGTTCGGGATCCTGCGGGCCGACGATGTCAGGGTCACCATCGCAATCTTGTGGTCGGCGGCGGCGGTTCTTGGGGTCGAGGCCGTCGCTGGCCGCGTTTGGTACGCGTCAGCTCAGCGGTAGCGGGCCCCTATGGCCCACTGGCTCCCACGAAGAGCAAGCCGCCTACTCGTTTTCGCGACCTCGCGCCGGATGGGATCGGCGACGTGCTGGTACCGCGCCGCCTTCGACGTACTCGACCGGCGGCTGCTCGAGCGGCTGGGTGCTGCTCACCAAGGACAAGCGGATCCGTTACCGGGCCGAGAAGCTGGAGGCGCTGCACGAGGGTCACCTGTTCTCCCTCACCCAGGGTCCAGGTAGGACGTGGAGGTGTTGCGCCGGTTGGCTCATTGGTAGCGGACGCCTTGGCGTGACAGCTCACGTTGGACCGCGGAGATGTCGACGTCGGCCAACTCGGTCCCCGTCCGCAGGGAGATCGCCGCCACCACCCCCGCGCCCTGCCCCTGCACGGCGCAGCACGACATGTTCCTGGTGGAGGCGTGGGCGATCCGATCGCCGCCCGATGCGCGTCCCGGCACCAGCAGGTTGCGCACGCCACGAGGGACGATGCTGCGGAAGGGCACGTGGTAGTACCGACCGGTGGTGGGGAGCACCAGCACGCCGTACCCGTCGATGAACTCGGGGTAGATCCCGATGGAGTCCTCGAACCTCGCCTGCCCGCGGACGTCGGCCTCGGACAGGTCGTAGCGGGCTTCGATCTTGCGGGTGTCCCTGATCCCGATCGTCATCCCGAGGTTGCGCAGGCGGGCCCGCTCGCAGCCGGGCGTGTAGCGGCGCAATGCCTCGATCGCTTGCATGACCTGACGTCGGCCCTCCATCTCGCCGCGGGTCATGTCATCGGGGTCGGTGCCGTCGACGCCGGCGAGGTGCACGAGGTTCAGGTAGGTCAGCTCACCGCTGTCGTGGACCGCGCCCCACGTCCCCCCCAGCGTGGTGAGGTTGGGAGGCAACACCCCGTCGCGGATGGCCCGCTCGAAGGGCTTGCGCAGGTACGGCGAGAAGAGCTCGTCCTCCTTCCCATCGGTGTTGACCTGCCAGTCGCCCGTGCTCCAGTCGGCGTACGTCTGCGGATCCTCCCGCACGCCGGCGAGGAAGGCTGCCTTGTCGACCCCGGCGAGGTGGAACATCACCGACGCGGCCAGCATCTCCTCGCGGGGCGTCTTCCGAGTGGGTGCGCCCGCGCGAAAGGCGACGTCCGCGTCGCCCGTCGCGTCGATCACCCGTCGGCCGAGCACGGCCTCGCGTCCAGCCTTGGACTCGGTGATCACGCCACGGACCACGTCACCGTCCAACACTGGGGCGACCACCAGGCGATGCAACATCGGGTGCACACCGGCCTCCTCGACGAGGAGATCGGCGACAACCTTGAAGCCCTCGGCATCGATCTCGTAGGACTCCGACTGGCTCTCGGGCACCGCCGCACCGAGCTCGTGCGCGCGCACCTCGAACTCTCGTCCCAACCCGTTCGCCTCGACGGTCCGCTCCCGGCGGTACCACGCCATTCCCTCGACGCCGACCGCGGTGATGTTGCCGCCGAAGCAGCCGAACCGCTCCACCAGAGTTACCGATGCGCCGGCCCTCGCCGCGGCCAGAGCGGCGGCCAGCCCGGCCGGCCCGGACCCGACGACGAGCACATCGGTCTCGTGTACGACGTCGACCTCGCGGGCCGGTTCTCGCAGCGTGCTGGCCATGGGCCAGACGCTAGCCCGCCGCCTCCGACCGCCATGACCCCCTCAGCGGGCCCCGCCAGCTTTCGATGCCACAACCGCGCATTTGCTGGATTAGGACGGTTCGCGTCGAGGTTTGGACGTCACAAGCCCGCATGTGCTGGATTGTGACGCATCGCCGCGCCTCCGACCGGCATGACCGCCCTCAGAGCGGGGCCGGACCCACCTGGATCTCGGAATGTGGAGCGTGGTCCTCGAACCGCCCGAGACTGGCGATGGCCGCGACGATCAGCAGGCAGCCCACCAGTCCCGCAGGAGTCAGGTGCTCGCCCAGGAAGGCGGCCGCTATCAGCACCCCCGTCACGGGCTCGAGGAGCGTCGCCACCACAGCCGCGGCGCTCGACGTACGACGCAAACCGGCGAACATCAACGAGTTCGCCGCCACCACGCCCACTGTCAAGAGCCCCACCAGGAGCCAGGCCCCGGCATCCGCCGTCAGGGTGACGTGGGCGACCAGGGCAACGACCACGTCGCAGGGAACGAGCACCATGGCAGCGACATTCACGATCCCGGTCGTGATCGTGAACGCGTCGACTCCTCGAGACAAGGACGCGCCGACGTCGGCGGTGAATGCGAAGCACGCGCCGGCCCCTAGCGCCGCCAACACGCCCAGGGACGGGTTCTCGGCGTGCTCACGGCCGCCGCCGACGATGCTGACCAGCAGCAGCCCGGCCACGGCCATCGCGACCGTCAGCACCTGGGCGTTCGACGGGATCCGTCGGCGGCGAACGCTGGTGACCCCCAACAACAGCATCGGCGCGAACCCCATGCAGACGACCGTGGACAGGCTGACCCCGGCCCACTGCACAGACATGAAGAAGAGCAGCTGCGATGCGGCGATCAGCGCCCCGACCGCGACCAGGCGCCCCCGATGACGGCGTACCGAGGCCATCCACCGGTGCCGGCGACCGGTGAGGCAGACCATCACGTCCAGCACGACCGCAGCCGCCAGCGCGCGATACGCGCTGATGGTCAGAGGGGAAAGGGACGAATGCTCCACGGTCAACTGGACCAAGGGGCCGGTCGTCCCCCAGATCACGCCGGCCAGCGACACCAGGGCCAGCCCACGCCACTGCCACGAGGAGGAACGAGCAGCGCCACCCGATCCCACGGGTGCAAGTATCGAGCACGAAGCATCGGACCGGGAAGCGGGTCCGGGGAACGGTCGCATCAGGACGCACCTGGTGGCCTGCCGGAGCGCCCGGACAGGCCGGATCAGCTCGCCGCCCTTCAAGCCGGAGAGTGCCCTCGATGGCGCGGCTTTCGAGCCGGGCCGGCGAAAGCCGTGGACGCGGCTTTCAAGCCGGGTCGGCGGAAGCGGTGGGCGACGGTGTCAGCGGCGGCCGATACCGAACACGCCACGGACGATCTCGCGGGCCGCCGTGCGTGCGATCTGTTTGGTGACCGAGGACTTCATGATGTCGTCAAGCATGCTGTCCTGCTTCTTCGTCCTGGCGGTCGACGGCTTCTTGGGGTAGGCGACCCCGCCCTCCGGCTGAGCCTGCTCCTGGTTCGCCTTGTCCGCGCCGACGTCCAGCTTCGCGGCGAGCTTCTCGCGCGCGCTCTCGCGGTCAATGACCTGGCCGTACTTCGCGGTCAGCGGCGACACGGCGATCGTCTGCTGCATGGCCGCTGGGTCGGCCGGTGCCATCAGCGACTCCGGCGCCCTCAGCCGGGTCCAGGCGACCGGGGTGGGGGCGCCGCGGTCGTCCATCACGGTGACGATCGCCTCGCCTATGCCCAGGGAGAGGATCACCTTGCCGAGGTCGTCGTACGACGAGGTCGGATAGGTGTTCACCGTCTGCTTCAGCGCCTTCGCGTCGTTCGGAGTGGCGGCGCGCAGCTGGTGCTGGATCCGTGAGCCGAGCTGCGCCAGTACGTCGTCAGGTACGTCGGTGGGCGACTGGGTCACGAAGAAGACGCCGACGCCCTTCGACCGGATCAGCCGCACCGTCTGGGTGATCGAGGTGAGAAACGCCTTCGACGCGTCGGCGAACAGCAGGTGTGCCTCGTCGAAGAAGAAGACCAGCTTCGGCTTGTCGGGGTCACCCACCTCGGGGAGGTCGTGGTACAGGTCGGCCAGCAGCCACATCAGGAACGTCGAGAACAGCGCGGGCCGGTCCTGGAGGTTCGGCAGCTCCACCATCGAGATCAGGCCGCGGCCGTCGGGCGTCGTACGCATCAGGTCCTTGGTGTCGAACTCGGGCTCGCCGAAGAACTGGTCCGCGCCCTGGTCCGAGAAGGTGATCAGCTCACGGAGGAGGACCCCAGCCGTCGACGACGAGAGACCGCCCAGGTTCTTCAGCTCCTGCTTGCCCTCGTCGGAGGTGAGGAACTGCACGACGGCGCGCAGGTCGGCGAGGTCGAGCAGGGCGAGCCCGGCTTGGTCCGCGTAGTGGAAGACCAGGCCGAGCGAGGACTCCTGCGTCTGGTTCAGGCCGAGCACCTTGGACAGCAGCGTCGGCCCGAACGAGGTCATCGTCGCCCGAAGGGGGATGCCCGTGCCCTGCCCGCCGAGGGCGAAGAACTCCACCGGGAAGCCGGTCGCCTTCCAGTCCTGGCCGACGGACGAGGCCCGGTCGACGATCTTCTGGTTCTCCACCCCTGGCGCCGACAGACCCGAAAGGTCCCCCTTCACATCGGCCGCGAAGACCGGGACGCCGTTGGCCGACAGCTGCTCGGCCATCAGCTGAAGGGTCTTCGTCTTGCCGGTGCCGGTCGCGCCGGCGACCAGGCCGTGCCGGTTCAACATGCCGATCGGGATCCTGATGTGGACGTCCGACAGCGTGTCCGCGTCGAGCATCAGCCCGCCGAGTTCGAGCGTCACACCCTCGAACTGATACCCCGCGGCGATGGTCTTGACGATGGGGCTCTGGTCACCCGTCGCGGCGACCGCGGCGCTCGACGGAGGGGTGGGCTGGGCGTCCTGAGGCTCGCTCATTGCCGAAGACTAGTGCGCGACCGTCCTCTCGTCGCCCGGTCGGGCCTCCTATGCTTGACTCCCGTGATCTTCAAGCGCGTCGGTTTCGACCGTCCCTATCCCGACCACGGCCTCGGCCCGAAGGAGTGGGCCGACCTGCCTCCGCGCCAGGTTCGCCTCGACGAACTGGTCACCACGAAGGACACCCTGCAGTTGGCGACCCTGCTCGACGAGGACTCCACCTTCTTCGGCGACCTGTTCGCCCACGTCGTGGAGTACGACGGGGACCTTTACCTCGAGGACGGCCTGCACCGGGCGCTCCGGGCCGCCCTCCAACAGCGTCACGTCCTTCACGCCCGGGTCCATGTCGTGGCAGGCTGACCGGCCATGAGCCACCGCCACCTGCTCACCGGCGTCACGTTGCTGGTGCTGTGTGGGGTGCTCGCGATCGGCTTCTACCTCGGCTACAACAGCCTGTTCTCACCGTTGCCGAAGTCCGTCGCGTCCTCGAACCCGACGTCGTCGTGCACCACGGCCCCGGTCAAGAACAGTCGGCTCCAGGCCTCGGCGGTCCAGGTGAGTGTCTTCAACGCGGGAGACCGGGGCGGGTTGGCTGGCGACACGATGGTGCGGCTGACCAAGCGGGGGTTCCGGCCCGGCGACGTCGGCAACGCGCCGACCGGAACGGTGGTCCGCCGAGTCCAGGTATGGGCCACCACCGCCAAGGATCCGGCGGCGCAGCTGGTCGCACGGCAGTTCGGTCCCACCACCACGATCAAGGTCACCAGCCAGGACCTGGGGCCCGGGGTGGACGTCGTGGTCGGAAACAAGTTCCATCACCTGGTGAAGAAGGCCCCACGTTCGGTGCGGGTGGTCGGCAACGAGCAGGTCTGCCTCCCGACGAACTAGCTGGCGCTCAGTTCGGGTCGAGCCAGCCGGTCAGCCGGCCACCACGAGAGACCGCCCGCAGCCGGCGCTCGGTGAGCTCACGCAGCTTGCGCGGCACCACCACGAGCAGGTCGTCGCCGCGCTGCAACCTGGTCCTCGGATCGGGAACGAGCGTCTCGCCGGCCCGGACGACCAGCGACACTGAAACGCCCTTCGGCAGCCGTAGCTCGCCGACCTCGACGCCGTGCAGCCGCGACGGGCCGCCAATCGAGACCGCCAGCAGGTCCGCCGCGATGCGTTCCAAGGGTGCGGCCTCAACCTCCAGGTCCGTGGCCACTCCCGGAACGGCCACGCCCAGCCGGGCCCCGACCCAGGGCAGCGTCGGCCCGGTCACCAGGGTGTAGATCACCACCATCACGAAGACCACGTCGAAGAGCTCGGTCGCATGCGGGACGTGATCGTCAAGGGGGATCGTCGCCAACACGATCGGCACCGCCCCACGGAGCCCGGCCCACGACACGAACGCCTGCTCGCGCCACGGCATCCGCGACACCCAGGCGCAGGCAGCCACCGACAGGGGTCGGGCCACAAAGGTGAGGACCGTCCCCGCGACGACGGCGATCAGCACGCGTTCGGCGGTGATCCGGCCCGGCGAGGCCAGCAGGCCCAGCATCACGAACAGGCCGATCTGGGCCAGCCACGCGATCCCCTCCGCGAAGGACCGGGTGGCGTTGCGGTGCGGCAGGTCGCTGTTCCCGAGCACCAGGGCGGCAACGTAGACCGCGGCGAACCCCGAGGCGTGCAGGTTCGCGACCCCGGCGTACGCCAGGATCGCGAAGGTCAGCACGGAGATCGGGTAGAGCCCCGACGCCGGCAGCGCCGCCCGACGCAGCACCCAGGCGCCGGCGTACCCGATGGCGAGGCCGCCCACCACCCCGAAGCCGAGCTCATAGACCACCGTGCCGAGGAAGCCGAGCACGCCGTGGTCGAGGATCGTCCCGTCACTGACCAGCGTCACGAGAAGCACCGTCGCCGCGTCGTTGAGGCCGGACTCGGCCTCGAGCACCCCGGTCAGCCGCTTCGGCAGCGGCACCCGTCTCAGCACCGAGAAGACCGCGGCCGCATCCGTCGGCGAGGTGACCGCCCCGAGGAGCACCGCGAGCCGCCAGTCGAATCCGAGGAGCAGGTGGGCGGCGACCGCGACCACCGCCACGCTGACCCCGACGCCGGCCGTGGCCAACAACCCGCCCAGGCGCATCGACGGTCGGAGGTCCGGCCACGACGTGGTGAGGCCACCCTCGGCGAGGATCAGGACGAGAGCGGCGAAGCCGAGGGAGTGCGCGAGCTGAGCATCGTTGAACCGGATGCCGAGCCCCGCGTCACCGAGGGCGATGCCCATCAGCAGATAGGCCAACAGGCTGGGCAGGCCGGCGCGGACCGAGATCCGAATCGCCAGGATCGCGACCAGCAACACCAAGGCACCGACCAGCAAAGCGGTGTCCAGCTGGTGCGTATCGAAGCTCACGGCCGCCTACCCGGGTCGTCGGGCTCTGGCGGCAGAGTCTACTGGTGGGCGCGGTTCAGCTCCGGGTCGCGGCCCTGGCCACCGGGCTCGCTGTTTGGGCCGGGACGGGCAGCCGGGCCCGGCACAGCTCGACGGTACGGCGAAGCAGGCAGATCAACTCGCCCGACGGATCGAGAACGGCGGCGTCGGCGATGGCGGTCACTCCCGAGTGGACGATGGCCGGCGCGCTGCACCGGATGAACGACCGCGCGCCGACGGGACAGGTGAAGTTCATCGCCCAACGGGCGGCACGTGGCGCATCGGCCAGCGCCGAGGCCGCCCGGTCGCTGAGGTGGCCCGGCCCCAGGTCATCCAAGGCGGTGAGCTCGGCCTCGGAGCGGAGCAACCCGAGAGCAGCGATGCCCTGCCGTTCGGCGGAGACGATCGGCAACGCCGTCAGCGCGACCTCGCGGGCGATCCAGGCGTGCCAGTGCGGGTCCTCGCTGTTGAGGCCGACCACGTCCGGCACGAGGGGGAGCAGGGTGTTGCGGCGTACGTCCGGGACGTGGTCGTTGATGTCACGGGCAAGAGCGGCGAGCAACGAGTGGGTGCAGTTGGGGTGATCGGACCAGCGTTCCCCGGCCAGGAAGGAGGCGAACTCCATGAAGCAGGCGCCCTTGCGGGGGTTGCGGTGCTTCCCTCGGGAGAGCAGGGGGACGACGTCTGGAGTGCGGATATCCGTCATGACTACCTCCACCCCCAGTCTGCGCCCGCCCGTGCCGCTCGGCAACACCTCCCCGGACGTCATCACGACGGGTCGCCCGGGCAGCCACATGTGATGACGTCCGGCAGGGGCCGGGAGGCGTTGGCGGTGGCGGTGGGATTTGAACCCACGGTGGGCTTGCACCCACACACGCTTTCGAGGCGTGCTCCTTAGGCCGCTCGGACACGCCACCGCCGATGAGGGTACCCGACCTCGTCGCCGGCCCCGAAATCGTCCGGACGCCCCTAACGTCGGCCCTCGAAGAAGTCACGGAGCAGCGCCGCGGACTCGTCGGCCAGGACTCCCGCGACCACCTCGGGTCGATGGTTGAGCCTTCGGTCACGTACGACGTCCCACAGCGAACCGACCGCGCCGGCCTTCTCGTCGTACGCCGCGAACACCAGCCGCTGCACCCGCGACAGGACCACGGCGCCGGCGCACATGGTGCACGGTTCGAGGG
>JBOHDW010000270.1:0-4048 GCA_050700795.1 Nocardioidaceae bacterium
GTCGCGGACTGGCGGCGCTCCTTGGACGCCGCCCTCGCGTGCGGGCCGGATCACCTGTCGGCGTACTCCCTGATCGTCGAGCCCGGCACCGCACTCGGCCGGCGGGTGCGGCGAGGCGAGCTGCCCGAGCCGGACCAGGACGACCTGGCCGACAAGTACGAGCTTGCCGACGACGTGCTGCGGGAGGCGGGCCTGGGCTGGTATGAGATCTCGAACTGGGCGCGCTCGCCCGAGGCCAGGTGCCGGCACAACCTGCTCTACTGGACGGGCGCCGACTGGTGGGGGATCGGTCCCGGGGCGCACTCGCACCTGGCGGGGGAGCGCTGGTGGAACGTCAAGCACCCTCGTGCGTACGCCGAGCGGATCGCTTCGGGGGTCTCCCCGGAGGCCGGACACGAGCGGCTTGACGAGGCCACCCGCCGGCTCGAGCGGATCATGCTGGAGGTGCGCTTGGTCGACGGGCTCGGGTTCGACCTCGTCGAGGCGCCCGAGGTGGTGGACCGGCTGGTCTCGGACGGTCTGGTCGAGCCCGGCGGCGAGCGCGTGGTGCTCACCCGCCGCGGCCGCCTTCTGGCCGACGCCGTGGTCCGCGAGCTCAGCCGATGAACCTGATGATGGCGGGGTAGCGCCATTGCTCGCCGTTGGCGACCTTGATCGTCCCGACGATCATCAGCACCAGCCAGGCGACCCCGACGATCGGCAGCAAGACGATGCCAACCAGCAGCAGCAGCGAGAAGCCGGCGACCAGGAAGTAGACCAGGTAGGACAGCTGCATGTTGAGTGCCTCCTTGCCCTGTCGGTCGAGGAAGCCGGACCTGTCCTTGAACACCAGCCAGACGACCAGCGGTGCCACGAAGCCGAGCACCAGAGGCCCGAGGTGGGCGCCGATCGCCCACAGCTTCTCGTCCTCGGGCCTCATCGGCCGGGGTGCATAGGGCGGCGGCGTCGGGTAGCTCACTGTTCCCCCTCGGTGACGAAGTCGATCAGCTCCTCGACGCGACCTAGCAATGCCGGTTCGAGGTCGGCGAACGAGTCGACCCTACCGAGGAGCTGGCGCCACGCCCGGGCGATGTCGGCCTGGTCCCGGTGCGGCCACCCCAGGTGCTCGCAGATCCCGTGCTTCCACTCGACATCGCGGGGGATGGTCGGCCAGCGGGGCAGGCCGATGCGTTCCGGCTTCACCGCCTGCCAGATGTCGACGAACGGGTGGCCGACCACCAAGACGTCCGGACCGGCGACCGTCGCCGCGATCCGGCTCTCCTTGGAACGCGGCACCAGATGGTCGACCAACACCCCCACGCGTCGCCTCGGTGCGGGAACGAGCCGAGCGAGCTTGTCGGGGAGCAGGTCGACGCCTTCGAGGTACTCCACCACCACGCCCTCGATGCGGAGGTCGTCTCCCCACACCCTCTCGACCAGCTCGGCGTCGTGGCGGCCCTCGACCAGGATCCGGCTGGCCCGCGCGACCCGGGCCGGCGCCCGAACGGCGACGGAGCCGGAGGCGGTGCGGTCCGGGGCGGTCGGCCCGGGTCGGGTCGGGGCCGCGAGGATCACCGGCCGACCTTCGAGCAGGAACCCCGGCCCGAGCGGGAAGGTCCGCCGCTTGCCGCGCCGGTCCTCCAGGGTGACCGTGTCCAGGTCCCGCTCGACGGCGACGATCTCGCCGCACCAGTCGGTCTCGACCTCCTCGACGACCAGCCCCCGGTCGGCGGCCACCTTGACGGCGCGCCCATTGGGAGGCACCCGCCAGTCGGTGGCCAGCACGTCGGGGCCGTAGCGGTCGGGCACGCTCCGACGGTAGGCGGCTCGTCGTACCGGGCGGGGATGTGTGCCGGTGACACGCCGGGTGAGCCGGCACAACCCTGGGTCGCCCTTGTCCGGCCCATCAAGGCGATATATCGTCAGACTATCGCTAGACGAAGGCGACCGGTCGGAAGTGATCGGACGGAGCGAACAGGGGTGAGAACGCATGGGACGCAGTCCTTGGGACCAGCCGGGACCGTGGGGAGGCTGGGCCGGTAGTGGCCGCGGGCACGGGACTCGCGGATCGTGGTCAGGTGGGCCACCGCCGTGGGTGCAGGGGCTGATCGGCTTCGCGCAGGGCGGCAACTTCGGCAGCCGGGGCCCGAAGGTCCGCCGCGGGGACGTGCGCGCCGCGATCCTCGACGTGCTCGCCGTCGAGCCGATGAACGGCTACCAGATCATCCAACAGATCGCCGAGCGCAGCGGCGGCGCCTGGAAGCCGAGCCCCGGCTCGGTGTACCCGACCGTCCAGCAGCTCGAGGACGAGGGGCTCGTCGAGGGGTCCGAGGCCGGCGGTCGTCGGGTCCTGTCCCTGACCGACGCCGGCCACCGCTACGTCGAGGCGCACCCCGACGAGCTGGCCGACACCTGGCGGTCGTTCCAGGAGGCCGAGGACCACACGAACTCCGACCTGAAGTCGGTCATCGGTCAGGTGATGGGCGCGGTCTGGCAGGTCGTGGTCTCGGGCAACCGGCAGCAGCAGGCCGAGGCCGCCGAGATTCTCGCCGACGCACGGCGCCGGATCTACGGCTTGCTCGCCGACGGGCAGACCGACGACGGGGACGCGACACCGGAGCAGGAAGGGCCGCAACGATGACCTCGGACCAGCTCCGGATCGGTGATCGCGAGCGCGAGGCGGCGGTAGCGGCCCTCGGTGAGCACTACGCGGCCGGGCGGCTGACCAAGGACGAGTTCGACGAGCGCAGCACGCTGGCCTACCAGGCCAGGACCAGTGCCGACCTGGCCCCGTTGTTCCGGGACCTGCCCTCGGCGCATGTGGCCCCCTCGTCCGCCCGGGCGACCTCGCGTCCTCATCCGGGGTGGTACCTACCCCGCCTGCTGCCGGTGGTCTTCGTGATCCTCGGGATCATGCTGCTGGGCGCGCTGGCCCACTTGTGGTTCGTGTGGGTCCTGCTGCTGGCACTGTGGTGGGGCGGCGTCCTCCGGCGTCATCACCACTACCACCACTGGCGGTAGTGCGCTCAGGCCAGTGGCAGCCGGCGCGCGGACGGGGGCAGCTGCGCATACCCCCGGCGTACGGCGGCAGCCAGTTCGCTCTTCGGGTACGGCCACGACGCCGCGTCGAGCGCGTCCTCGACCGGTACGCCGCGGGCGGCCAGGTCGCGGATCGTCTCGGCCACCACACCGATGGCGGCCCCCTGCTCGCTGACGAACTCACGGTCCACCGGCAGCCCATGCCCGGGTACGACGGTGCTCGTCGCCGTGAGCAGCCCGAGGAGGAGGTCCAGGGTGGCCGGCCACTCGAGCGGGTAGCTGTCGTCACCGAAGCCGGGGACGCCCTGACGCACCGCGGACTCCTCCACCAGGTCTCCCGCGAAGACCAGGTCGACGTCGGCGATGCGCACGACGACGTCGCCTCCGGTGTGCCCGCGTCCCGGGTGGACCAGCTCGACCGCGCGGTCACCGAGATCGATCGCCTTCGCGGACGAGAAGGTCGTCTCCGGGACACGGATCCGGGTCGCGGCGATGTCGGGGCGCTCCTCGCCCGCCTTCCGCTGAACCTCCCGCCCCCTGGCGAGCATCACCTCGGCCGCGGTCTCGTGGCAGACCAGCTCCGGGGCGTACTCCTCGGCGAGGGTGACGTTGCCGAAGCAGTGGTCGAAGTGGTGGTGGGTGTTCACCACGGTGACCACGTCGCCGACGCCCAGCCGGCGGACCTCGGCGAGCACGTCCGCCGCGACGGCCTCCGAGACGTTGGTGTCGACCATCAGCAGGCCACGTGCGCCGGCAACCAGGCCGACGTTGACGTCCAGGAACTCGAAGCGGGCGACCCAGACCCGGTCGGCGATCTCGACGAACCCGGTTCCGGGTCGGATCCTCTGCTCGTCGCGCATGCGAGTAACGCTACGACCAGCCGAGTAGCATTGGCACTCGGAAACCAGGAGTGCCAGCGAGGGCAGGAGGCGAGGATGGTCGAGGACCGCCGGCTCGCCGT
This sequence comes from Nocardioidaceae bacterium, assembly GCA_050700795.1. Taxonomy (GTDB): domain Bacteria; phylum Actinomycetota; class Actinomycetes; order Propionibacteriales; family Nocardioidaceae; genus JBOHDW01. The sequence goes on from JBOHDW010000270.1 coordinate 3,980, forward strand.
GCTCCGCGCGATCGTCGAGGACTACGTCGCCACCGAGGAGCCGGTCGGCTCGAAGGCGCTGGTCGACCG
>JBOHDW010000271.1:0-4199 GCA_050700795.1 Nocardioidaceae bacterium
GGTCCGACTACCCGATCGTGATCGTGACGCACAACATGCAGCAGGCCGCCCGGGTATCCGAGGACACCGCGTTCTTCAACCTTGCCGGAGCCGGCAGACCCGGCCGGCTGGTCGAGGTCAACCCGACCACGAAGATCTTCAGCAACCCCGACGAGCCGTCGACCGAGGCCTACATCTCCGGCCGCTTCGGCTGATTGCGCCGCTCGCCGGTGACCTATGGCAACCGGAAGACGTAGCGCAGCAGGAAGAACATCAGGGCGGCCACCGAACCGGCGGCGGGGAAGGTCAGCACCCAGGCGAGCACGATGTTCTGGGCCACCCCCCAGCGGACCGCGGAGACCCGCCGGGTCGCACCGGAGCCCATCACCGACGAGGTGATCACGTGGGTGGTCGAGACCGGGGCCTGGAACAGGTACGCCGTTGCGTAGAGAACCGTGCTTCCCACCGCCTCGGCCGCGAACGCGTGCGGCGGGTCGAGGTGGATGATCCGGCGACCCAGCGTGCGCATGATCCGCCAGCCGCCCGACAGCGTGCCCAGCGAGATCGCGGTGGCGGCGACGGCGATCACCCACACGGGGAGCCGCGTCTGGGTCGCCGGGACGTAGCCGGCCGTGACCAGGGCCAGGAAGATCACCCCCATCGTCTTCTGCGCGTCCTGGAGGCCGTGCCCGAGCGCCATCGCCGCCGACGACACGGTCTGCGCAAGCCGGAACCCGCGAGTCACCCGGCCGGCGTTGCGGTTCCGGAACACCCACAGGATCGCCAGCATCACGATGAACGCGAGGACGAAGCCGACCATGGGCGACAACACCATCGGGATGACCACCTTCTCGATGATCGTGGACCAGTGCACGATCGCACCCGACGCGAGCGCCGACCCGACCAGTCCACCGATCAGCGCGTGCGACGAGGACGAGGGCAGCCCGAAGTACCACGTGATCAGGTTCCACACGATCGCCCCGAGCAGCGCCGCGATCACCACGATGAGGCCGGGAGAGGAGGCCATGTTGCCGACGTCGATGACGTCACTGACGGTGTGGGCGACCTTCTGACCCAGGAATGCGCCGACGAAGTTCATCACCGCGGCGAGGGTCAGGGCGATGCGAGGGGTCAACGCACGTGTCGACACCGACGTGGCGATCGCGTTGGCGGCGTCGTGGAAGCCGTTCGTGTAGTCGAACGCAAGGGCGATGACCACGAGGGCGATGACGATCGCGAGGTCCATCAGGCCGCGACCGTTCGACTCCGGAGGCGGGCCGAGCGCTGGAGGTGGTGGGGGGGCACGGCCCTAGGACTCCTTGACGGCGATCTGCTCGACGATGTTCGCGACACCCTCGAACGCATCGATCGCCCCTTCCAGGGAGTCGACGATGTCCTTCAGTTTGAGGACCTCGATCGCTTCGTACTTCCCGCCGAACAGCTTGGCCAGGATGCGACGGTAGCTCTTGTCTCCGGCGTTCTCGAGACGGTTGATCTCGATCCAGTACTCCTCGAGGCCCTTCATGCTCTTCAGGCGCGGCATCGACTCGGCGGTGAGCTCCGCGCAGCGCTGGATCACCTCGACGAGGTTCGCGAACTCCTTCGGCATCTTGTCCACCTCGTAGAGCAGGACGAGGTCGACGGCCTCCTCCATCAGGTCCATCACGTCGTCGAGTCCGGAGGCGAGGTTGTAGATGTCCTCCCGGTCGAACGGGGTCACGAAGGTCTTGTTGACCTTCCGAACGATCGCGTGGGTGGTCTCGTCGGCGTTGTGCTCCGCATCGCGCATCTTGGAGGCGATCGCCTCGCGGTCGTTGCCGTCGCCGAGCATCTCGGCGAGCAGCACCGCCCCGACGACGAGTTGGTTCGCCTGGTCGGCGAACATGTCGTAGAAGCTGACATCGACGGGACGGAGGCGGAGAGCCACGACGTACTCCTGAGTCACGGGGCGGGACCGGGACACATGCTAGGTGGAAACGTGACGTCGTTCGCAACCGCGGGTCGGATTCATACCCTGGGGGGGTATGATGTGCCCATGTCGATCACCTCCCCGCCCGGTTACCACGACACCAAGGCCGACTACCTCGCCCGGCTCCGGCGCATCGAGGGGCAGATCCGCGGCCTGCAGCGGCTGGTCGACGAGGACGTGTACTGCCTCGACGTGCTGACCCAGGTCTCCGCCGCCACGAAGGCGCTGCAGAGTGTGGCGGTCGGCCTCGTCGAGGACCACCTGGGGCACTGCGTCCGGGCGGCGGCCCTCGAGGGTGGGCAGGTGGCCGAGGAGAAGATCACCGAGGCCACCACCGCGATCACCCGGCTACTGCGCACCTGAGAGGAGTACGACGATGGCCCAACCCACGAGCCAGCCCACCAGCCGGTCAACCAGCCAGGCCGGCCCGGGACCCGTCCACACCGACCTGCTGATCGGGGGGATGACCTGCGCGTCGTGCGTGGCGCGGGTGGAGAAGACCCTCAACCGGTTCGGCGGGGTCAGCGCCTCGGTCAACCTGGCGACCGGCACCGCGTCGGTGAACTACGACCCGGCGCTCGTCGGGCCGGCCGAGCTGGTCACCGCTGTCGAGGGCGCCGGCTACACGGCGACGCCGGCGGATGCGGACGGGCCCGAACAGGACGACGACGGTCGCGGCCTCCGCCGCCGGCTGATGGTCGCCGCGCCGCTGACCGTCGCGGTGCTCGCCCTGACGATGCTCCCCGGCGTGCCCGACAACCCCGCCACCCGATGGCTGGCCCTGCTGCTGGCCACGCCGGTCGTGGGGTACGCCGGGTGGCCCTTCCATCGTGCCGCCGCCCTCAACGCCCGCCACCTCGCGAGCACGATGGACACGCTGGTCAGCCTCGGCACCCTCGTCGCCTACGGCTGGTCGCTGGTCCAGGCGCTCACCGGTGGGCGGCACAGCTATGCGGAGGTGGCGGCGACCGTCACGACCTTCCTGGTGCTCGGGCGACTGATCGAGGCTCGGGCCAGGACCCGGGCCGGCTCCGCCCTCCGCGAGCTGCTCGAGCTCGGGGCCAAGCGCGCGGTCGTGCTCGACGAGGAGGGCGAGCACGAGGTCGACGTCCGGCTGGTCCGACCGGGGATGCGCTTCGTCGTACGTCCCGGTGAGCGGATCGCCACCGACGGGGTGGTCGAGGAGGGCCGCTCGGGGGTCGACGAGTCGATGCTCACGGGGGAGAGCCTGCCGGTGGACAAGAGGGCGGGCGACGAGGTCACCGGCGGGACCGTGAACCGGTCGGGGCGGCTGGTGGTCGCGGCCACCCGCGTCGGCGCCGAGACGGTGTTGGCCCGGATCGGCGCACTCGTCGCGCGCGCCCAGGCGAGCAAGCCCCCCGCCCAACGGCTCGCCGACCGGATCTCGGGCGTGTTCGTACCTGTCGTCCTGGCGATCGCCGTGGCCACCTTCACGATCTGGGCGCTGTTGGGGGAGGCGAGCGGCGGGTTCACCGCGGCGGTGGCGGTCCTGGTGATCGCCTGTCCGTGCGCGTTGGGCCTGGCCACCCCGACCGCCTTTCTGGTCGGTAGCAGTCGGGCCGCCCAGCTGGGCATCCTGGTCCGGGATGCGACGGTGCTGGAGTCGTCCCGACGCGTCACCACCGTCGTTCTCGACAAGACCGGAACGGTGACGACCGGCCGGATGAGCGTCCACGAGTTCGTCAGCCGGCACGCGGAGGCGTTGCGACTCGCGGGCGCCCTCGAGGCCGCCTCCGAGCACCCGGTGGGCCAGGCGATCGCGTCGTACGCCGCCGCGACCTTGGGGGTGCTGCCGCGGGTGGGCGAGTTCATCAACCACGAAGGGGCCGGCGTCTCCGGCAACGTCGAGGGGCGTCGGGTGTCGGTACGCCGCGTCGCGGGTGCCGACCAGGGACTTCCGTTCGCCTTGGCGCAGGCGGTCACCGACGCTCACGGACGGGGGCTGACGGCGGCGGTCGTCGAGATCGAGGGGCTGCCCGTCGGTGTCTTCGCCGTCGGGGACCGGGTCAAGGACACGAGTGCCGCGGCCGTCGCCGGGCTGCACGCGATGGGCATCTCGACAGTGCTGCTCACCGGAGACCACGTCGACTCGGCGCAACACGTCGCCGATGAGGTCGGCATCCGGCAGGTGATCGCCGACGTTCGACCGGAGGGGAAGGTGGCGGCCGTCGAAGCGCTCCGGCGAGACGGACGCGTGGTCGCCATGGTCGGCGACGGGGTGAACGACGCG
>JBOHDW010000272.1:0-2489 GCA_050700795.1 Nocardioidaceae bacterium
GGTGGATCCAGAAGACCGCGATGGACCTCCGGCTGTCCATGCGTGAGGTCGCCCAGAAGGTCGTGGACGAGTACTCCGACTCCGGCTCCTGACCGGTGGTCGGCTCACCGCAGTGCGGCGACCAACGCCGTCAACAGCGGTGCCGCGAGCAGCGCCGGCAACATGTCGCCGACCGGGACCTGACGGATCCTCAGCAACCGGAGGGCGACGCCGACCAGGATCAGGCCGCCGGTGGCCGTCAGGGCGGAGACCTCGGCACCCGGGAGCACGTTGCCGAGCAACGCCGCGACCGCGGTCAGCGAGCCCTGGACGACCAGGACCGCCACGGCGCTCGCGGCGACACCCCACCCGAGCGAGGCGGCGAACGCGATCGAGGCGAACCCATCGAGGGCGGCCTTCAGGAACAGCTGGTCGGCGCCCTTGCCGAGGCCGTCGTTGAGTGAGCCCAGGATCGTCAGCGGACCCACGCAGAAGACCAGCGAGGCGGTGACGAACCCCTCCACGAATCGTGCCCGCTGCGCCCCACCGCCGCGGAGCCGGGCCTGCAGCCAGCCACCGAACCCCTCCAGCCGGTCCTCGATGCGCAGCAGCGACCCGGTGATGGAGCCGGTCAACAGGGCGCCGAGCACGATCAGGACCGGTGCGCTCGACCCGACCGCGCGGGTGAGAGGTGGGTCGGTCACCGCGACCGCGGCGAGTGCGGCGATCAGCAGGGTGAGAAGCCCCAGTCCGTCGGTGACGACCTCGCGGGTCCGCTGGGGGAACCGGTGACCCATGAGCACACCGAGCGACGAACCGAGCAGCACCGTGGCCACGTTCACCAGGGTGCCGATTCCGCGGAACATGTCGCCGTCCTCTCCCGGTCTACCGCTCTGTCCAGTCCAGGCGTAATCTCTCATCTCGGCTCGCCCGGACACATGCGGGCACCGGCAGGACCCCGACGACAACCGAGGCCGTCGGCGATATGACACGGTACGGGGGCACCTGGAAGGGGTCGTTCATGTACCGGAGCCCAGTGCAGGTGCGCGACGCCGTACTCGAGGATGCCGACGACCTTCGCGAGGTGTGGTCCGCGCCGATGGATCCCGACGGAGGGTGCTCCGAGGAGGCCCGGGCGTCCTCGGCGGCCATCATGGCCGACATCGCCGCCGACCCCGACCAGCGCATCCTCGTGGCCCAGCTCGACGACCGTGTGGTCGGAGCCGTCCAGGTGTGGCGGTCGACCGTCTCGCCGGTGCACCCTGAGTCCACCGTGCGGGTCAGCCACCTGCAGGTGATGGAGGGATTCCGTCGCCACGGTGTGGGGCGCGCGCTGCTCGAGGCGGTGGTGACCTGGGCCGAGGAGAAGGACACCGACTACGTGATGGCCGCCGCGTCGGCGAACTCGCGCGACGCGAACAGGTTCATGGCGAGGTTGGGGCTCGGCCAGGTGGCGGTCGTCCGAGCGGCCCCGGTGAGCACGTTGCGGGCCAAGCTGCCCGCGGACATTCCGGCCGCGGCCCGCACCCGCAGCCGCAGCGCCCGGGCCGTCGGCCAGGTCCTCGCCCAGCGTCGCTCGCTCCGTCGGGCACGGACCAGATCCGTCTGAGCCCCCGACTAGGGTGGCCGCGTGAGCGCTGCCACCCCGAGTCCGGACCCCCGCCCGCGCCTGCTCCTCCTCGATGGCCATTCGCTGGCCTACCGCGCCTTCTTCGCGCTGCCCGTGGAGAACTTCTCCACCACGACGGGGCAGCCCACCAACGCCGTCTACGGGTTCACCTCGATGCTGATCAACGTGCTGCGCGACGAGCAGCCGACCCATGTGGGTGTCGCCTTCGACCTGTCGCGCCAGACGTTCCGGCTCGCGGAGTACCCCGACTACAAGGCGAAGCGGAACAAGACCCCCGACGAGTTCAAGAGCCAGCTCCCGCTGATCCAGGAGGTGCTCGACGCGCTGCGGATCCCGTACCTCGAGCTCGAGGGGTTCGAGGCCGATGACATCATCGCCACGTTGACGACCCAGGCGCTTGCCCAGGGCTTCGAGGTGCTCGTGCTCACCGGCGACCGCGACTCGCTGCAGCTGGTCACCGAGGACTCGACGGTGCTCTACCCGATGCGCGGGGTCTCCGAGCTGGCCCGGATGACCCCGGCGGCCGTCGAGGCGAAGTACGGCGTCCCGCCGGACCGCTACCCCGAGCTCGCCGCCCTGGTCGGTGAGGACTCCGACAACCTGCCGGGGGTCCCCGGCGTCGGACCGAAGACCGCGGCCAAGTGGATCACCACCTTCGACGGTCTCGACAACCTCATCACGCGCGTCGACGAGCTCACCGGCAAGGCGGGCGACTCGTTGCGTGACCACCTGTCGGACGTGATCCGCAACCGGCACCTGAACGCCCTGGTGCGCGACCTGACGCTCAGCGCCACTCCCGACGAGCTGGCGATGCGGCCCTGGGACCGGCACGAGGTACACACGCTCTTCGACGGGCTGGAGTTCCGGGTGCTGCGCGACC
>JBOHDW010000273.1:0-2955 GCA_050700795.1 Nocardioidaceae bacterium
CCTCCCAGTCGTCCGGTGCCAGCCGTCGCAGCTTCGCCATGTCCCCAGGCTGGCAGTGCGCCGGGCGTCGAGCGACTAAATTCCTCCCATGTTGGTCTCCGAGCGGGTCGGGCAGTTCTTCTTCGACAGCGGCGCGGGCACCGAACGGCTCGAGTACACCGAGTACGGCGCCGGCAACCGTCTGGTCGTGCTGCTGCACGGCCAGCTGATGCCGCGCTCGATGCACGAACGACTGGCTCGCTCGATCGCCGCCGAGGGGTTCCGGGTGGTCAACCTCGACCTGCTCGGGCACGGCCGGTCGGACCGTCCGGAGGACCCGAAGGAGTACTCCATGACCGCGTTCGGTCACCAGGTCGTCGGGCTGCTTGACCACCTCGGTGTCGAGCAGGCCGTGATCGGCGGGACGTCCCTGGGCGCCAACGTGGCCCTGGAGGTGGCCGACGCCGCGCCGGAGCGGGTCCGCGGGTTGATCGCCGAGATGCCGGTGCTCGACAACGCGGTCGAGTTCGACCTCATCGCCTTCGGGCCGCTGATGTTCGCGGCCCGGTTCCTGCCGTTCACCGTCGACGCGGTCAGGGTCGCGAGTAGGGCGATCCCCCGGCGCCTGGTGCCCTTCTGGACCCGAGTCTTCCTCGACACGCTCGACCAGTCACCCGGCGCGCTGTCGGCCACCATCCACGGCATCTTCTTCGGGCGGATCGCACCCCCGTCGCGCCGACGCAGGCTCATCACCGTGCCGGCGCTGGTGGTCGGGCACCCCCACGACCCCGTGCACCCCGCCGCGGACGCGGCCATGCTCGCCGACGAGCTGCCGAACGCCCGGTTTGTGGCCGCGCACAGCATCGTCGAGTGGCGGCTTCATCCGGAGCGGCTCAACAACGAGACCATCGCGTTCGTGACCCGCTGCTGGTCGCGCGTCTCGACGAAGCGCGCCGCCCGTCGCTGAGCGGTCGGGCGGGGGAGAATGGCGACGTGGGGCTCTATCGCGACGAAGCCGTGGTGCTGCGCATCCAGAAGCTGGGTGAGGCGGACCGGATCATCACGCTGCTGACCCGCGGCAACGGGCGGGTCCGCGCGGTCGCCAAGGGGGTACGCCGCACCACCTCCCGGTTCGGGTCGCGGCTCGAACCGTTCACCCACGTGGACCTGCAGCTCGCGGAGGGCCGTTCGCTCGACGTGGTCACCCAGGCCGAGACCCTGCACCCGTACGGCGCGGAGGTGGGCTCCGACTACGAGCGCTACACCGCGGGCACGGTCATGCTCGAGACGGCCGAGCGGCTGGTCGTGGAGGACAAGGAGCCGGCCGTCCAGCAGTTCCTGCTGCTCGTCGGGGCGCTGCGGGCGATGTGCGAGCAGGGCCGGTCGCCCGGCCAGGTCCTCGACTCCTTCCTGCTCCGCTCCCTCTCGGTGGCCGGCTACGCACCCTCCTTCGACTCGTGCGCCCGCTGTGGGGTCGAGGGGCCGCACCGGTCGTTCAGCCCGGCCGCCGGCGGGATGCTGTGTACGACGGACCGGGTACCCGGCTCGGCTAGTCCCGCCCCGGAGACCGTCGTACTCCTCGGGGCGCTGCTGGCCGGCGACTGGCCGGTCGTCGAGGCCGCCGACGCGCGCTCCCGCAAGGAGGCCACCGGCCTGATCGCGGCCTACCTGGCCTGGCACCTGGAGCGAGGGCTGAAGTCGCTCTCGCACGTCTCGCGCTGAGGCGGACCGCGCTCAGCCGTTCGGGAACTGCTCCGGCATCTGCTCAACGGCGGCGTTGAACGCGGTCAGCAGCCGGCCGAACTCCTGACGGTCGGCCACCGGCCAGTCCGCCATCGCCGCGGCGAACCGCTTTCGACGGTGGTCGCGGGTGTCGGTCAGGGTGGTGCGCCCGATCGGAGTCAGGTCGAGGATCGAGGCGCGCCGGTCGGAGGGATCGGAGGTGCGCTCGGCGAGCCCGGCCTCCTCGAGCGCCTGCACCTGACGGGTGATGGTCGAGGGGTCGAGCCCGAAGTTGATCGCCAGCGCGCCCAGGCGCTGCGGTCCCTGGTCGGCGAGCTTGCACATGATCCCGTAGGCGGACCGCTCGAGGCTCATGCTTCCGGTCGAGGTCGACAGATGGATCCGCTGCACCCGTCGCAGCAGGACCGTCAACTGTTGTTCCACCTGCTCGTTGGCCTTGTCCACGGCGCGTGCCCTCTGCGTTCGGAGTGGTGTTGGATGAAGCATAGGGGGACGGGCGGCGGAAGGGGCAGGCGTGGGAGCCAGGAGCGTGCGCGCCCCGTCTCCGCACCCGTCGGGGGCACGCCCTCCCGCGATCCCCGCCGGCCTGGTGCCCGGGCACGTGGCGATCGTGATGGACGGCAACGGACGGTGGGCCAAGCAGCGCGGTCTGCCCAGGACCGTCGGTCACGAGCGGGGCGAGCACTCGTTGTTCGACGTGGTCGAAGGGGCCATCGAGATCGGGGTGAAGGCGGTGTCCGCCTACGCCTTCTCCACCGAGAACTGGAGCCGCTCCACGGACGAGGTGCGCTTCCTGATGGGGTTCAACCGCGACGTGATCCGCCGGCGCCGCGACGAGATGCACGCGCTCGGCGTACGCGTGCGATGGGCGGGGCGCACCCCGCGGCTCTGGCGCTCGGTCATCCGGGAGCTTCAGGTGGCCGAGGAGATGACCCGCGACAACGACGTACTCACGTTGACGATGTGTGTGAACTACGGGGGTCGCTCCGAGCTCGCCGATGCGGCCCGTTCCATCGCGCGGGCGGTCGCGGCGGGGCGGCTGAACCCCGACAAGGTCGACGAGAAGACCTTCGCGCGACACCTGTATGTCCCCGAACTCGCCGACGCCGACATGGTCTGGCGTACGTCGGGGGAGCAGCGGCTGAGCAACTTCATGCTCTGGCAGGCGGCGTACTCCGAGATGGTGTTCAGCAACGTGTTGTGGCCAGACGTCGACCGCCGCGACCTCTGGGC
>JBOHDW010000274.1:0-3824 GCA_050700795.1 Nocardioidaceae bacterium
CAACGGGGCAGAACCCCCCACTCAACGGGGCAGAACCCCCCACTCAACGGGGCAGAACCCCCTATTCAACGGGGCGGGGCAGGAGGGCTCAACGGGGGAGGAGGTCGTAGCACGCGGTGTCGACGAGGGAGCGGTCGCGCATGATCGTGCCGCCCCGCTCGACGCCGTACAACGTGAAGCCGTTCACCTCCGCGACATGGCGCGACGCGGTGTTCTCGACGGCGGTGAGCAGGTACAGCCTGCGCAGGCCGAGCCCACCGTCCTCGACCGGGACGAAGCAGTGCCGCACCAGCAGGGCGACCGCCTCACCGATCACCCCGCGGCCACGCGCGTCGGGGTGGGCGAAGTAGCCGACCTCGGCCTGCCAGCCGGGCCGAATCTGGAACGCCGACACGTTGCCGAGCAGCTCGTCGGTCCGCGGGTCGGCGACCGCGAAGTGCACCCCGGATCCCCGCGCGGCGTGCTCGTGTCGCTCCTCGACGTACCCCTCGGCAGCCTCGGGGGAGAACGGCAGCGGCAGGTGACCCAGCCAGTGCGTCGCCCGCTCGTCGCTCAGCGCCTCCCGCAGGCGTACGGCGTCCGGGGCCCGAAACGCCCGAAGGACAACGCCCTCGCCCTCGATCCGGGGGACCGGCAGCCAAGGATGGCGGGGCAGCCGGGCGTCGCCGCGCAACAGCTGGCCCGTCCAGGCGTCCACGAGCTCGTCGCGGTGCGGCAGCCACTGGTGCAGCGTCCCCTCGAAGGCGAACCCCAGCCGCCAGGCGAGCTTGCGCGAGGCCCAGTTGCCCCGGTTGGCCATCCACAGCACGGTCCGAAGGTCATGGACCTCGAACCCCCAGTCGAGCAACAGGCGCAGGGCACGCTCCATGACGCCGCGGCCGCGGACGTCGGGGTGTGCTCCGAACGCGATCTCGGCACGCTGATGCTCCCGGTTGCGCAGGGACACGGTGCCGCCGTACCGGCCGTCGGCCTCGACCGCGAAGGCCCACTCCCGATCGGTGCGCCAACCGTCGGGGATGGACTCGCCGATGAAGCGGTGGGCGTCGTCGACGGTGTAGGGCACTGGCACCGTCGTCCAGAGCCGGCTCACCGGGTCGAGGCTCTGCTCCATGCAGCCGGGGACGTCGTCGAGGTCGTGGGCGCGGAGCGTGACGGTGCCGTCGGACAGCCGAGGGACGTCCTGGGGGTATCGCACCGGGCCAGCCTCGCCGATGGGTCATCGATGCGCAAAACCCTTATCGTGGTCTGCATGGATGAAGGTCATAGACCGTGAACGACACGCTCGCGAAGGCCGGGCTTGTCGTTCTGTTCGTCCTCATCGGTGGCGTCTTCGCCGCGGCGGAGATGTCTGTCGTATCGCTGCGCGAGAGCCAGGTGCGCTCGCTCGCCACGCGCAACAGGCGTGGCCGCGTCGTCCAGGAGCTCAACGCGGACCCCAACCGGTTCCTGGCGGGGGTCCAGGTGTGCGTGACGCTGGCCGGCTTCCTGTCCGCCGCGGTCGGCGGCGAGAGCTTCTCCGGTCAGGCCTCGCGAGCACTGGAGCGGCGCGGCGTCCCCGACGGCCTGGCCGGCCCGCTCGCCCTCGTCGGCGTCACCGTGGTGATCTCCTACCTCTCACTCGTGTTGGGCGAGCTGGCCCCCAAGCGGTTCGGGCTGCAGCGAGCCGAGACGCTGGCGCTCGCCCTCGGTCCACTCGTCGACCGGGTCACCCGGGCCGCCCGGCCGGTGATCTGGCTGTTGTCGGTGTCCACCAACGGCGTGGTGCGGCTGCTCGGTGGGGACCCGGGCGCCCAGCGCCAACAGATGACCGACGCGGAGTTCCGCACCCTGGTGAACACCCACGAGACGCTCGGTGACGAGGAGCGCCGGATCGTCGAGGACGTGCTGGAGGCCGGTGACCGGCAGATCCGCGAGGTGATGATCCCCCGCACGGAGGTGGACTTCCTGGACGCCTCGACCCCGGTCCACCGCGCCACGAAAGAGGCGTTGTCGCAACCCCACTCGCGCTACCCGGTCATCCGCGGGTCCGCCGACGACGTGATCGGCTTCGTGCACGTGCGCGACCTGCTGGACCCCGAGATGGCCGGCCGCTCCGTGCGCGTTGGTGAGCTGGCTCGACAGATCCTGGTGCTGCCGTGGACCCGGCCGATCCTCGCGGCGATGACCGACCTGCGGCGCGAGGGCTCGCACCTCGCGATCGTCGCCGACGAGTACGGCGGCACCGCCGGCATCGTCACCCTCGAGGACCTCGTCGAGGAGCTCGTGGGCGACATCAGGGACGAGTACGACGTCACCGACGGCGCGACCAGGAGGTACCGCGGCGGTGAGGTCGAGGTCGACGGGCTTCTCAACCTCGACGACTTCGAGGACGAGACGAAGATCGAGCTGCCGGAGGGGCCCTACGAGACGGTGGCCGGCTTCCTGATGGCCCAGCTCGGCCGGCTCCCGGAGGCCGGGGACTCCGTCGACTTCGACGGGCACCGGATGGTCGTCCGAGACGTCGAAGGGCGCCGGGTCGGCCGGGTCCTCGTGACCGTCGTACCCAGGGCGGAGGCGGCGGCGCACCCCTCGGATCAGCCACCCGGGGAGCCACCAGTGCAGCCACCCGGGCCGGGGGCCCCGCCGCAAGAGTGATCAGGTCGCCGGATCGATGGTGGGCTAGCGTCGTCGTGTGTATGAGTCACCCGAGGAGCTGACCGCGCTCCAGGAGCTGCTCGACCGGTCGCACCGGACCGCCACGAGCCACCTGCGGTCGATCATCCACGGCGACCGGGTCCTCTCCGCGCGCGACATCGTGGCCCGGCTGACCGGGATGAAGGTGATCTCGGTTGCGACGGTCACCGCGGAGCGCGAGCCGCGGATCAGTGCGGTGGACGGCCACTTCCTGCACGGCACCTGGTCGTTCAGCACGTCCGGTACGTCGGCGAAGGCGCGCCACCTGCGAGCGCGCCCGAGCGTCAGCGTCGCGCACGTGGACAACGAGGAGTTCGCGGTGTTCAGCCACGGCCGAGTCGAGGAGCTCGAGGAGGGCTGCTTCGACTGGGACGAGACGATCACCCACTGGACGAACCACTACGGCTCCTCACCGCTCGAGTGGGGCCCCGACATCCGGCTCTACCGCTACGTCCCGCACTGGATGGTCGGCTACACCGCGACCCCACTCCCGGACGCCACCCCCTGAGCGCGGGAGGGTCAGCGGGCGGGGGTCGTCGTGGCGTGACCCTGGGCGTCGATGAGGGCGAGTCGGGGGGCCTTGACGGCGACCTGGGCGATCACCCCGGCGCCGGCCGGCTCCAGCCCGTACACCTTGGGAACGCCGGTCACCCTCTCGAACGACGTCCAGGTCGAGTCGGCGCTTCGCCACAGGGCACCCACGGGGTCCGCCACGAAGAGGACGCCGCCTGAGGTGGCGGCCATCGAGTCGACGGCGTTGAACGGAAGATCGCTCTTGTGCAGGTCGTCCCAGGTCCGTCCCGCGTCGGTGCTGACGGCCAGCGTCCCGACCGGCAGGTCGGTTGCCCCGTCGAAGCTGGAGAGCGCCGCGACATGGCCTCCAGACGCCGCGAGCGCACCGGGCACCGCATTGATCGCCGTCGAGAGGGTGCGCTTGCTCCAGGCGCCGCCGTACCACGCGTTGAAGCCGCCGCGCTTCCACAACACCTTCGTGGTGCCCGGGCTCGAACCGCCGCCCTGCAGCACCCAGACGGTCCCGTCCGAAGAGACGATCCCGTTCTCGTGGATGGTGTCACCGGGCGAGAAGGGCAGCGGCCACTGCTCCCGTGACTTGGGGTCGATCACCATCTGGCCCCCCTTGCCGTACGTCG
>JBOHDW010000275.1:0-5573 GCA_050700795.1 Nocardioidaceae bacterium
TCATGTACGAGGGGTACGGACCTGCCGGGGTCGCGGTGCTGGTCGAGTGCCTCACCGACAACCGGAACCGCGCCGCCATGGAGGTCAGGACCGCGATGACCCGCAACGGCGGCTCACTGGCCGACCCCGGCTCCGTCTCCTACCTGTTCAACCGCAAAGGCGTGGTCCTGGTCCCGCAGGAGCAGGAGGGCCGGTCGGTCTCCGAGGACGACGTGCTGGAGGCGACCCTCGACGCGGGTGCCGAAGAGGTCAACGACCTCGGCGACTCCTTCGAGGTGATCAGCGAGGCCACCGATCTGGTCGCGGTCCGCACGTCGTTGCAGTCGTCCGGGCTGGACTACGACTCTGCCGAGGCGTCGTTCGTGCCGTCGATGAACGTCGAGCTCGAGGACGTCAAGTCGGCCGGTGCGGTGATCCGGCTCCTCGATGCCCTCGAAGAGCTCGACGACGTCCAGAACGTCTACGGCAACTTCGACGTCAGCGACGAGCTGTTGGAGTCGCTCGACGCCTGACCGTCCGGTCACCGGCGGTCGCCCGGCGCGTCGTACCCCGGACCGTGGGTCGGTCTCGGTAGGTTTGGCTCCGAACAGGTGTTCGACGAACGACAGGGGCAGCCATGCGCGTGCTCGGGGTGGACCCGGGGTTGACCCGCTGCGGGCTCGGCGTGGTCGAGGGCGCGGTCGGCCGGCCGTTGCGCCTGGTCGCCTACGACGTGGTGCGCACCTCCGCCGACCTGCCGGTGGACCGCAGGCTGTGCCTGATCGATGAGGCGCTCGAGGAGTGGCTCGAACGGCACCGTCCGGACGCGGTCGCGGTAGAACGGGTCTTCAGCCAGCACAACGTGCGCACCGTGATGGGCACCGCCCAGGCCAGCGGCCTGGCGCTGGTGGCCGCCGGCCGGCGGGGGATCCCGGTCGCGCTGCACACGCCCAGCGAGGTCAAGGCGGCGGTGAGCGGGAACGGTCGCGCCGACAAGGACCAGGTCGGTGCGATGGTGACCCGGCTGCTCCGCCTGGAGGCGACGCCGACCCCGGCGGACGCCGCCGACGCCCTTGCACTGGCGATCTGCCACATCTGGCGCGGCGCCGCCCAGGCACGCATCGACGCGGCGGTGGCCGCGGGACGGGGCTCCCGATGATCGCGTTCGTGAGGGGTCGCGTCGCCGGGCTGACACTCACCTCGGCGATCGTCGAGGTGGCCGGTGTCGGGCTCGAGGTCAACTGCACGCCGGGCACGCTGGCGACGCTGCGGGTCGGGGCGGAGTCGATGCTGCCGACGAGCATGGTGGTGCGGGAGGAGTCGCTGACCCTGTTCGGCTTCGTCGACGAGGACGAGCGGTCGTTGTTCGAGCTGCTCCAGACGGCCAGCGGGGTCGGCCCGAAGGTGGCCCAGTCGATGCTCGCCGTACTCACCCCCGAGGAGCTTCGCCGGGCGGTCACCGGCGAGGACGTGCGGGCGCTGACCGCGGTTCCCGGCATCGGCCAGAAGGGTGCCCAGCGGATCATCCTCGAGCTCAAGGACCGCATCGGCGCACCCGTCCACCTCGATCGCGTCCCGCCGGGATCGCGTTCCGCGGCGCCGCTGTGGCGTGACCAGGTGCAGGCCGGGCTGGTCGGTCTCGGTTGGTCGGCCAAGGAGGCCGACCGGGCCGTCGACGCGGTCGCCCCGCAGGCCGAGGAGACCGGGACGCCGGACATCGCCGCGCTGCTGCGGTCGGCGCTACGCACCTTGAGCCGGGCATGAGCAAGCACTCAGGCCGACCGGGCGGCAAGGAGCTCGAGGAGCCGGAGGCGGCGGAGACGGCCTACGCCGAGAGCCGTGCCCTCGTCGCCGGCGAGTCGGAGGGGGACGAGCGCGCGTTCGAGGCCGCCCTCCGGCCCAGGACGCTCGACGAGGTGATCGGCCAGTCCCGGGTGCGCGAGCAGCTCGGCCTCGTCCTGCAGGCCGCCCGGGCCCGGGGACGCGCTCCCGACCACGTGTTGCTGTCCGGCCCACCGGGGCTCGGGAAGACCACGCTGGCGATGATCATCGCCGCCGAGATGGCCACCCCGCTGCGGCTCACGTCGGGCCCGGCGATCACCCACGCCGGCGACCTCGCCGCGATCCTGTCGGGGATGAACGACGGCGACGTCCTGTTCGTCGATGAGATCCACCGGATGTCGCGGCCCGCCGAAGAGATGCTCTACATGGCGATGGAGGACTTCCGCGTCGACGTCGTCATCGGCAAGGGGCCCGGCGCCACCGCGATCCCGTTGGACATCGCCCCGTTCACCCTGGTCGGCGCGACCACGCGGGCGGGGCTGCTGCCCGGTCCGCTGCGCGACCGGTTCGGCTTCACCGCCCATCTGGAGTTCTACGAGCCCGCCGAGCTCGAGCAGATCGTGCGACGCTCCGCGGGACTGCTCGACGTCCGGCTCACCGACGAGGGGGCCGCCGAGATCGCCTCACGCTCGCGCGGGACCCCACGCATTGCCAACCGGCTGCTGCGCCGGGTCCGCGACTTCGCCCAGGTGCGCGCCGACGGCGTGGTCACCTTGGACATCGCGCATCGCGCCCTGGACCTCTACGAGGTCGACGCCTCCGGGCTGGACCGGCTCGACAGGGCCGTGCTCGACGCACTGTGCCGCCGCTTCGGCGGCGGTCCCGTCGGCGTCAGCACCCTGGCGGTCGCCGTCGGGGAGGAGCGCGAGACCGTCGAGGAGGTGGCCGAGCCGTTCCTGGTGCGCTGCGGCTTCCTGGCCCGGACCCCGCGCGGCCGGATCGCCACGCCGGCTGCCTGGGCGCACCTCGGGATCACCCCGCCGCGCGAGGCGCCCTACGCCGATCACCTGCTGTTCGAGGACGACGGGCCCGAAACCGGATCGTGACCCGCCCGCGAGCCACCGATGCGGCAAGCAGGGACCGTCCCGGTTAGACTCGGCGGTCGGTCGAGCCAGCCTCGGCCCCGTGTGTCTTGCCCGCAGTCCGCCGATGGCGAGGAGTCAATCCGTGAAGAGTCTCGGAGCGTTCCTGCCCTTCGTGCTGCTTGCGGTCGTGTTCTGGCTGCTGGTGGTCCGACCCCAGCGCAACCGGCAACGCAAGCTCTCCCTTGTTCAGCACGAGCTGACCCCCGGCGCCGAGGTGATGCTCGGGTCGGGGATCTACGGCACGGTGGTCTCCGTCGAGGACGACCGGGTGCACCTCGAGGTGGCCCCCGGCACGACGATCACGGTGGCTCGCGCGGCCGTCGTACGCGTGGACTCGGAGCCGCCGGGAACCGACTCGGCCTTCCCAGACGTTGCCCCCGAGGAGGGGCCAACCCGGTGATGCTGACGGTCAGCCGGCTTAGGAGCGATAGGTAGTGGCGAGTAGAACCGCCCGCAACGGGCGTCGGCTGATCGGCTTCTTCGTGGTCGTGGCGCTGCTGTACGGCGCCGTTGCGCTCGCGGGACGCTGGTCACCGAAGCTCGGCCTCGACCTGCAAGGTGGCACGAGCATCACGCTGACGGCGCTGACCACGAACGGCAAGGCGCCCTCGCAGGCCGACCTCCAGCAGGCTCGCACGATCATCGACCAGCGGGTCAACGGCAGCGGCGTCGCCGAGTCCGCGGTCAGCATCCAGGGCAACAAGAACATCGTCGTGGACATCCCCGGCAAGAACCGCCGTGACCTGGTCAACACCGTGAAGCGAACCGCGCAGCTGCGGTTCCGGCTGGTCGCCCTGTTGGGCTCGGGCGCGCCGGCACCCGCACCGAGCACCTCGCCGTCCGGGTCGCCTTCGGGGTCGGGCACTCCCCAGTCGTCGGCGGGCGCGAGTCCGACCGCCACGCCCAAGGGTCGGGCGTTGTCCAAGGGGCTGCTCCTCGCCGACAAGGGCAAGGCGGCGAAGCTGGCCAAGCAGTCGCCGGGCGCGTCGGCGTCGGCGAACCCGTCGGGCAACGCGTCCGGCTCTCCGTCCGGCTCGCCGTCGGCCACCCCGACGACCACCCCCTCGACGGGCGGGCTGACCAAGAATGGCGCGGCGGTCAGCAACCAGCTCGCCTGGATGGACAACCCCGGGCAGAAGTGGATCGACAAGTTCACGGCGTACACCTGTCCGAAGAACCCCGAGCGCGCCAAGCCGGTGGCCGACCTCCCGAACCAGCCGCTGGTCACCTGCGGCCCCAACCGCACGAAGTACCTGCTTTCCTCGGCGATGATCGAGGGCACCCAGCTCACCTCGGCCTCGGCGGGGATCCCGCAGAACCAGCTCCAGTGGCAGGTGAACCTCGGCTTCAACGGCAGCGCCCGCAAGGTGTTCGCCACCGTGACCAACGCGATCGCCAACGTGTCGAGCCCGCTGACCGGGCAGCAGAAGCAGTTCGCGATCGTGCTGGACGGGCGGGTGATCGAGGCGCCGACCGTCATCTCGCCGATCCCGAACGGCCAGGCGGAGATCAGCGGCAACTTCACCGCGGCATCGGCGCAGAGCCTTGCCACGAGCCTGAAGTACGGCGCGCTCCCGTTGCGCTTCCAGGTGCCGGTCGTGTCGGAGGAGGGCCCCACCCTGGCCGCCGACCAGCTCTCCGCCGGGCTCATCGCCGGAGGTGCCGGGCTCGCGCTGGTGATGGTCTACTGCCTGCTCTACTACCGCGGCCTCGGTCTCGTGGTCTTCACATCGCTGGTGGTCGCCGGGGCGATGACCTTCGCCATCGTGCTGCTGATGAGCACCGCCATCGGCTTCACCCTGACGCTGCCCGGGATCGCGGGACTGATCGTCGCGGTAGGCATCACCGCGGACTCGTTCATCGTCTATTTCGAACGGATCCGCGACGAGATGCGCGATGGCAAGTCGATGCGCGTGGCGGTCGAGGCGGGCTGGTTGCGAGCCCGGGCCACCTGTGTCGCGGCGGACACCGTGTCGCTGCTTGCCGCGGTGGTGCTCTACACCTTCGCCATCGGGGTGGTGAAGGGGTTCGCCTTCACGCTGGGCGTGAGCACCCTGATCGACCTGGTGGTCTTCTTCTTCTTCACCAAGCCGATGGTCTCGTGGCTCGCGACGTTCAAGTTCTTCAACACCGGGCACAAGATGTCGGGCCTGTCACCCGAGCACATCGGCCGGATCCGCCCCGCCGCGGCGGGAGGTGTCAACCGATGAGCGCGTTCACCCGGATGGGCCACGCGCTGTACGCCGGCGAGATCTCGATCAACTTCGTCGGCCGCCGCCTGCTGTGGTACTCCATCTCCGGCCTGATCGTCGTGGTCGCCGTCCTGGGGCTGTCGACCCGCGGGCTGAACCTCGGTCTGGAGTTCGTCGGCGGTGTCCAGTACACCGTGGTGATGCCCTCGGGCCAGGCCACCGACGCCAACGTGGTGAAGATCCGCGATGCGGTGGCGTCCACCGGGGTCAAGGCCGCCGAGGCACCCGTGGTCAACACCTCGGGCACGAACAAGATCCAGATCCAGATCGAGCCGGTCAACGACAACAACCAGGCCGACCGGATCGCCAACGTCATCCAGCACTCCGTCTCCGGCGTCCGGGCGCAAGACATCAGCCAGGACTCGATCGGGGCCACCTGGGGCGCCCAGGTGGCCAACCGTGCCCTGCTCGGGCT
>JBOHDW010000276.1:0-3574 GCA_050700795.1 Nocardioidaceae bacterium
GGTACACCCTCACCTTCGGCCTGGTCCCGGTCCTCGCCGGCCGGCTCGGCGACGACCACGGCAGGCGGCTGATGTTCCAGATCGGCGTCGGCGGCTTCGTGGTCACCTCGGCACTCTCGGGGCTGGCCCCATCGGGCGGCATCCTGATCGCCGCCCGGGTCCTGCAGGGCGGCTTCGGTGGGCTGATCAACCCCCAGGTCTCCGGGCTGGTCCAGCTCATGTTCCGTGGCCACGAACGTGGCCGCGCGTTCGGCGTGATCGGCACCATCGTCGGGGTCGCCACCGCGCTGGGGCCGGTGGTCGGCGGGATCCTGATCGCCCTCGGCGGGCCACACTTCGGCTGGCGGCTGGTCTTCTTCGTCAACATCCCCGTCGGGATCGCGGTGATAGCGCTGGCCCGTCGGTGGCTCCCCGACGACCGGTCACCGGGGCACCACCGGCTCGACGTGGTGGGTGCGCTGCTGCTCGGGCTCGCCACGTGGTGTGTGCTCTTCGGGGCGGTGGAGTACGACGAGTTCCACGACCCGCGCCTCCTCGCCCTGGCGGTGCCAGCGATCGTCCTAGCCCGGTTGTTCCTCCGCCGCGAACGGGCGCTCACCCGGGCGGAGCGGGACCCGCTCGTCGACATCCGGCTGTTCCGGGAGCCGTCGTACACCGCGGGCGTGGTGCTGGCGCTGTTCTTCTTCCCGGCGATGGCCGGGCTGCCCTTCGTGCTGGCGCTGTACTACCAGCGCGGGCTCGGCTACACGGCTCTCCAGTCGGCCCTCGGAGTGACCGCGTACGCCGTCGGCAGCGCCATGGCGGCACCGCTGGCGGGCCGGTTCGTGGTCGCGGTCGGCCGGCGGCTGATCGTGTGGTCGGTGCTGACCTTCGGCATCGGCGCGGTCGCGCTGGCCGTCGTCGCGGCTCAGCACCCCGGACCACGCGCCGCCCTCTGGATGGCGGTCCCGCTGTTCGTGATGGGGTGCGGACAAGGGGGCGTGGTCACCCCCAACCAGGCACTGTCGCTGATGGAGGTCGACCCCATCGGCGGGAGCACCGCCGGCGGGGTCCTCCAGACCGCGCAGCGGATCGGCCTGGCGATCGGGCAGGCGGTCATCGGCGCCGCCTTCTTCCTCGCGCTCCCGCTGACCTCTCCTCGCGGGGGTCCAGCCCTGGCCGGTGCCTACGGTCACTCGCTCACCGTTGCCGTGCTCGTGGCGCTCTGCTTCCTGGCCGCCGCGCTGGTGGTCGGCGTGCACGACCTGGCGCGCACCAGACGCCGGAAAACTGGTGGCGGTCCCACCTAGGGTGGCACCCATGACCACACTCCCGGCCATCGAGGCCCGCCACCTGGTCAAGAGGTTCGGTGAGGTCATCGCGGTCGACGACGTGAGCTTCACCGTGCCCACCGGCTCCGTTTTGGGCATGCTCGGTCCCAACGGGGCCGGCAAGACGACCACGGTGCGGATGATGACCACGCTCACCAGGCCGACGAGCGGCACCGCGACCGTGGCCGGGCACGACGTGCTCACCTCCCCCGACGCCGTACGCCGCAGCATGGGGCTGACCGGCCAGGCGGCCACCGTGGACGAGCTGCTCACCGGTCGGGAGAACCTTCAGCTGATGGGCGACCTCTACGGCCTGCCCGCTGTCGACGTGCGGACGCGCGGCGGCGCACTGCTGGAGCGGTTCTCGCTCAGCGAAGCCGGGGACCGGGTCGTCAAGACCTACTCCGGGGGCATGCGCCGCCGCCTCGACCTGGCGGTCAGCCTGATCGCCACCCCTCCGGTCCTCTTCCTCGACGAGCCCACGACCGGCCTCGACCCACGCAGTCGGGTAGAGCTGTGGGAGGTGCTGCGCGGCCTGGTCCGAGACGGTACGACGCTGCTGCTCACCACCCAGTACCTCGAAGAGGCGGACCAGCTCGCCGACAACATCGTGGTCATCGACCACGGCCGGATCATCGCGCAGGGAACGGCGTTGCAGCTGAAGGACCAGTCGGGCGCGGCCAGCGTGGTGCTCACCGTCTCCCGGGCGGCCGACCTGCCCGAGGCGGCCCGGCTGCTGCGACGAGAGGTGGCCGAGGTCCACATCGACGAGGGTTCCCGCCAGCTCACCGCGCCGGCGGACGGGCTGGCCGACATGACCCGGATCGCGCGCGCCTTCGAGCACACCGCGATCGAGCTGGACGACCTCGGTCTGAAGCGACCCAGCCTCGACGACGTCTTCCTCGCGCTCACCGGGCACCGGGCGGAGCCGGAGGCGGACCCGACGTCCGACGCAGGATCGCTTGACGAGTCCGACAAGGAGCCGGCATGACCATCCGCACCGTGACCTCGGGCGTGGACACCACCACCGGGCCCCTGACAGCGGGGTACCTCCGCCAGGTGGGCTCCCTGGTCCGTCGCAACCTCATCCACATCAAGCGGATGCCCGAGATGCTCATGGACGTCACCGTCCAGCCGATCATGTTCGTGCTGCTGTTCGCCTACGTGTTCGGCGGCTCGATCGTGACCGGGACGCCCGGGGGCTACCGGGCCTGGCTGCTGCCCGGGATCATGGGTCAGACGATGGCGTTCGCGTCGTTCATCGTCGCGGTCGGACTCACCTCAGACCTCGACAAGGGGATCATCGACCGGTTCCGCTCGCTGCCGATCAACGGCTCGGCGGTCCTGGTCGCCCGCAGCGTCTCCAGCCTGATCCACTCCAGCATCGGGATCGTGGTGATGTCGCTCACCGGGTTGATCGTCGGGTGGCGGATCCACGACGGCATCGCGCACGCCGTACTCGCCTATCTGCTGTTCCTGCTGTGGGGCTTCGCGATGATCTGGATCGGGATCTTCGTCGGCTCCAAGATGAAGTCGGTCGAGGCGGTCAACGGGCTGATGTTCACGGTGATGTTCCCCGTCACGTTCCTTGCCAACACCTTCGCCCTGCCGGACAAGATGCCGCCCTGGCTACGCGTGATCGCCGAGTGGAACCCGATGTCGGCCCTGGTCCAGGCGACCCGTCAGCTGTGGGGCAACGACTTCGGCGTCCCCCGGGACGCGCAGTGGCCGCTGCACCACCCGATCCCGGTCTCGATCGGCTGGTCGCTGGTGATCGCGCTGATCTTCGCGCCGCTGGCCCTCCGGGCGTTCCGGAAGCGCACGGAGGAGTAGCCCAGCGTCGCCGCGGGTCAGAAGATGACCACCGAGCGCAGTACGTCGCCATGGTGCATCTTCTCGAACGCCGCCTCCACGCCGCCGAGGGCGATCTCCTCCGAGACGAACGCGTCGAGGTCGAGCCGGCCCTGCCGATAAAGGTCGACCAGCATCGGGAAGTCCCGCGACGGGAGGCAGTCGCCGTACCAGCTGGACTTGAGCGCTCCGCCCCGCCCGAAGACGTCGATCAGCGGCAGGTCAGGCAGCCTCATGTCGGGGGTCGGCACGCCCACGAGTACGACGGTCCCGGCGAGGTCGCGCGCGTAGAAGGCCTGCCGCCACGTCTCGGGCCGGCCGACCGCGTCGATGACGACGTCGGCGCCGAACCCGCCGGTCAACTCCTGTACGGCCGCCACCACGGCGTCGTGATCCTTGCCGGTGGAGTTGAT
>JBOHDW010000277.1:0-9515 GCA_050700795.1 Nocardioidaceae bacterium
GTGCCGGTCGAGGCCCGCGAGCGGGTGACCCTTGCCGCCGACGAGGTGCTGCTGCCGGGGCTCGTGGACGGCCACGTCCACATCAATGAGCCGGGGCGCACCGAGTGGGAGGGGTTCGCCTCGGGCACCCGCGCCGCCGCCGCGGGCGGAGTCACCACCCTCATCGACATGCCCCTGAACTCCATCCCGCCCACGGTCGACCCCGCGGCTCTCGAAGTGAAGCGCGCCGCGGCCCGGGGCCAGTGCCACGTCGACGTCGGGTTCTGGGGTGGGGCGGTGCCCGCCAGCCTCGGCTCGCTGCGGGAGCTGGCCGGCCAGGGGGTCTTCGGCTTCAAGGCCTTCCTCGTCGACAGCGGCGTGCCGGAGTTCGCCCCGCTGACGACGCAAGAGCTGGACCGTGCGATTGCCGAGGTGGCCGGGTTCGACGGGCTGCTCATCGTCCATGCGGAGGACGCGGGAGTGCTGAGCCATTCGCCCGCCTGCACCGGGCCGTCGTACCAGGGGTTCCTCGCCTCGCGGCCCGCCGCCGCCGAGGAGACGGCGGTCACCGAGCTGCTGGCCCTTGCCGCACGGTACGACGCCCGCGTCCACGTCCTGCATCTCTCGAGCGCCACCGCCCTCCCCCACCTCGCGCGGGCCCGGGCCGAGGGGGTCGGGGTGACGGTCGAGACCTGTCCGCACTACCTCACCCTGTCGGCCGAGGAGATCCCCGACGGCCGTACCGAGTTCAAGTGCTGCCCGCCGGTGCGCGACCGGGCGAACCGGGACGCGCTGTGGCGCGCGCTCGATGAGCGCCTGATCGACTGCGTCGTCTCCGACCACTCCCCCTCGACCCCCGACCTCAAGTGCCTGGACACGGGCGATCTCGGGCGCGCATGGGGAGGCATCGCGTCGGTCCAGCTCGGTCTGCCGCTGGTGTGGACCGCGGCCCGCGCTCGTGGGGTCGGGCTGGCCGAGGTGGTCCGGTGGATGTCCGCGGCTCCGGCGAGCCTCGCCGGACTCACCCACAAGGGGGCGATCGAGGTCGGCCGGGATGCCGACCTCGTGGTGTTCGCACCCGACGAGCCGTTCGTGGTGGATCCGTCGAGGCTGTACCAGCGCAACCCCCTCACGCCGTACGCCGGCAGGGAGCTCTCCGGCGTGGTGCGCTCGGTGTGGTCGAGGGGACAGCAGGTGGTCCGGGCTGGCAGGGTGACCGGAGAGCCCGTCGGACGACTGCTCGCCAAGGGAGACTCATGAGCTTCACCGACCTGCCCGACCTGGCCGCGCGCGATGTCGGCGGCAGCGTGTGCGCGGCGAACGACGAGTTCTTCGCGGCCAGGGAGAACCTGATCCTGCCGGAGCCCCCGTCGACCCGGTTGACGTTCGGGCACAAGGGCAAGGAGTACGACGGCTGGGAGACCCGGCGGCGGCGCGAGCCCGGCGTGGACTGGGCCGTGGTGCGGCTGGGCGTGCCTGGGATCGTGCGCGGTGTCGTGGTGGACACGTCGTTCTTCACCGGTAACTTCCCACCGTTCGTCTCCGTGGAGGCCGTGGCGGCCGAGGGATACCCCTCCCCCGACGAGCTCACCGGCCTCGCCTGGACGACGCTGGTGGAGAGGTCACCGGCCCGAGGTGACCACGTGAACCAGTACCCCGTCGACGACGACCGGTTCTGGACCCACGTCCGGCTGACGATCCACCCGGACGGTGGGGTGGCTCGGTTCCGGGTGCACGGCGAGCCGGTGCCGGACCCGCGCTTCCTCACCGGCACGATCGACCTCGCTGCTCTCGAGAACGGCGGCACCGTGGTGGCCAGCTCGTACGCGTTCTACGGCTCGGCGACCCGGCTGATCCTGCCGGGACGGGCCCGGGACATGGGCGAGGGCTGGGAGAACGCGCGACGCCGAGACGACGACAACGACTGGGTGGTGGTGCGGCTGGCCGGCGAGGGGGTGGTTCATCACGTCGAGCTGGACACGTCGTACTTCCTCGGCAATGCGCCCGGCTGGGTGCGCCTTGCGGGATGTCGGGCCCCCTACGAGCAGGCGGAGTGGTTCGACCTGGTGACGCGGCGACGCGCGCAGCCCGACACTCGGCACCGCTTCCTGGTCGACGAGCTCCGTCCGGTCACGCACGTGCGGCTCGACGTCTTCCCCGATGGGGGCATGGCCAGGCTGCGCGTGTGGGGCGAGCTCACGACGAGGCCTGCGCCTCCTCTACCGTGAGCTCGGCCGCGGGCTCGACCTCGAGACGCGCGTCCGGGATCGGCAGCCCGCTCCGGACCGAGAGCCCGTAGGTCCCCTCCGCGAGTCGCCGCTCGGCCCTTTCGATGGCGGCCAGCCTGTCTCGCAGGCTCGCCACCACCGCGCCGTTCACGCCCTCCTCGGTCAGCGGCTGGGCGGCATCCACCGAGTCGCCGGCCTCGTCCGCCTCCGCCTCTGCGTCCCGGTCCTGGCGCCCGGTGGCGAGCGCCTCGGTGAGCAGCTGCTCCACCTCGGCGCGCTCCTTCCGGAGTCCTCGTGCGGCGCTCTCGTCGTCCATGTCATCCTCCCCTCGGGGTCAGTCTGACAGACCCGGATCTTCGGGCCACGAGACGACCACCGCCTTGTGGTCCGAGGGGTTGGTGAGCAGCCGCACCGAGGCCGGTCGAGCCGGCCCGAACACGTCGTCGATCTTGCGGTCCGGGCCCAGGGTGCCGGGGTCGGCCTCGCGCCCCTCCCACGCCGACGTGAGTCCGACGAGGCGCAGACCGTCGAAGTTGGAGTCCCCCAACGCGTACACGAGACGGCCCAGGGCCAGCTCGGCGTCCACCAGGCGCTGGAGCATGCGCACCTCGCTCCGGTGCCGCTCCGCCAGCCGGGGTCGGTCGTCTCGGTAGCGTCCGCCGGACTGAACCCCCGGGACGAGGTGGTAGTTCAGCAGCGTGACGACCCGGGTGCTCCGCCGGTCCCGGTAGGTCGCCACGGTGACCAGCCGAGGGGGCTCGAGCCCGAGCCAACGGTCGGGCAGCTCGGCGCGACCGATGCCGGTCATCGGCCGCGACCGGCAGGAGAGCAGGTCATAACGGTCGGCTCGCGCGCCCACCACACAGTCGCCCACGACCGGAGCGCTCCAGACGTAGTCGCCCGTGCCGGGGCCCGTGTAACGGAGCCGAATGCCGACCGCGGGGACCGGCCGGACGCTACCCGACTCACGCAGCAACCGGCTCCGCGACAGGTACCACTCCTGCAGGCCGACCAGGTCGGGCCGGCGGTCGAGAACGGCTCGAAGTGCCTCCCGGGCCCGGTCGGCGGGAAGGGAGTACAAGACGTTCGCGGTCGCCACGACGGTGCCCGTCCCCATGGGCCCAGTCTTGCGCGTTCAGGTTCCCGACAGGGTGACCGGGTTCCACTTAAGGTGAGCTCCGACGCCGGTTCGGACCCGAGGTGGAGGTGGCGTCCGTTGGCGTTCGAAGCTCGTCCGCGCGCCGGTCTGGTGCACATCGTCACCGGCAGCTTCGGCGCCGGGCACGACGCCGCGGCACGTGAGATCGCGCTGCGCTTCGAGGCGCGAGGGTACGAGACCCGGACCTGGGACATCGTCGACCTCTTCCCTGCCGGGATCGGGCGTGCCCTTCGCGCGGCATTCCTGTTCCAGCTGCGGACCGCTCCTGAGACATGGGGACTGTTGCTGCACGGGCTGCGGCCCGGCGGTCTGGCCCATCGGGTGGCCACGAGCGGGCTGGCCATCACGCACACCCGTCTTCGGGCCCTCACCGTCCCCGAACCGGACGTGATCGTCTCGACCCACCCGTTCGCGAGTCAGGCGCTCGGGCAGATGAGGGCGAGCGGCACCCTCGACGTCCAGGTGGTGACCTACCTCACCGACATGTCGGTGCACCCGATGTGGGTCCACCCCGCGGTCGATCTGCACCTCGCGCTGCACGAAGTGCCCGCCTCGCAGGCGCGACGCTGGCATGGCCGGACCACGGTCGTGCGGCCCCTCGTGCCCGGTGTCTACGCAGCACCCTCCCCCCCGGTCCCCTCGCGAGAGGAACACCGCCGACGCCTCGGACTCCCGACGGCGGGGCCACTGCTACTCGTTACCGGCGGCTCCCGAGGCATCGGACCGCTCGAGCGCGCCGCCCGCGACATCGCCGCAACGGGGGTGGCCAAGCCCGTGGTGCTGTGCGGGCACAACCGGGCCCTCTTCGACCGACTGGCCGGCGACCCCTCGATCGGCCGGTTGGGATGGCGCGACGACATCCCGGTGCTCATGAGGGCGGTGGACGGGGTGGTCCAGAACGCGGGCGGCTTCCTCTCGCTCGAGGCGTTGGCAGCGGGCACGCCGGCGGTGACCTACCGATGTGTGCCCGGCCACGGCGAGACCAACGCGGCGGCACTGGACCGGGCCGGGCTCATCCCCTGGGCACGAAGCCAGGAGGAGCTCACGACGCAGCTCATCCGGGCCCTGACCGGGCGGCAACACCCCCACGGTCTCGCCGCGGGGGGCTCGGTCGACATCGTCGACGCGGTCTTCCCCCAGCGCGCCCGCGTCCCGGCGTGAGCGCGCTCCTCCGGGCCGGCGCCACGGTCGGTGCCGTCGCCGTCGGGGCTACGTGGGGACCGGCGCTGACCTCGTTGGCCCCGCTTCGGCGCAGCCTCCTGCCCGGGCTCGCCGGGATCAGCGACAAGCCGCACATCGCGCTGACCTACGACGACGGGCCCGATCCGGCCAGCACGCCGCACTTCCTGACCCTTCTGGAGCAGTACGGACGCCGGGCGACCTTCTTCGTCCTCGGGGCGTACGTCGAGAAGAACGCTGGACTGGTGCGGGAGATGTCGCAGCGAGGCCATGAGCTCGCCGTGCACGGGTGGGACCACCGCTGTCTGGTGCGCAAGCGCCCCGGAGTGCTCACCGACGAGCTGCGCCGCACCGCGGGGGTAGTCGAGGAGCTCACCGAGCGGCCGGTGCGGTGGTTCCGGCCGGCGTACGGCGTGCTGACCACGGAGGGGCTGCTGGCGGCCCGGTCCACCGCCTTGCGCACGGTGCTGTGGTCGGCCTGGGGACGCGACTGGACCTCCTCCGCGACGGCCTCGTCGGTCCAGCGAACGGTCACCGATCGGCTGGCTCTCGGTGGGACGGTGCTGCTTCACGACACCGACCGGACCTCCTCCCCCGGGTCCTGGCGGCACACCCTGGCAGCGTCGCGCGCCCTCCTCGACGACTGGTCGCGCCGGGGCGTCGCCGTGGGTCCCCTCGTCGACCACTGGTGACGGTAGGACGAGCTCAACCCGCCACCGGAATGACCACCAGGAAGTGCGCACCCCCGAGGCCCGCCGTGCCCAGCTCGACCGTGCCGCCCGAGACCTCCACGATCTTGCGCACGATGGCCAGCCCCAGCCCGGTTCCCCCGGCCTCGCGGGCGCGGGCCTCGTCGAGGCGGACGAAGCGCTCGAAGACCCGGTCCCGCTGGTCGGGGGGGATCCCGACGCCGTCGTCGTCGACGTACATCTCGACCACGCCGTCGCGCTCCTGGAGTCCGAGAGTGACCTCGGATCTGGCGTGTCGTACGGCGTTGTCGACCAGGTTGCGGACCACTTGACCCAGAAGGATGGCGCTGCCGCGCACCTGTCCAGCGCTCACATGGGAGACGTCGAGCCGTACGTCGGGGGTGCCGACGCGGACCCGGTCCACCTCGGACATGACGAGGTCATCGAGGTCGACCAGGTCGTCGCCGGGTGAGCCGGCGGCGTCGTCGAGGCGGGCCAGTAGCAGCAGCGCGTTCACCAGTCCTTCCAGGCGACTGCTCTCCACGAGGACGTCGTGGGCCAGCTGCGCCTTGGTGACCCGGTCCGGGTACGCACGGGCGACCTCCGCGGTCTGCCGGATCGCCGACAGCGGTGACCGGAGCTCATGAGACGCATCGGAGACGAACTGGCGCTGCAGCCGATGCGCCTGGTCGATCCGGTCGAGCATCTCGTTGAGGGTGATCGCAAGGCGAGGGATCTCGTCGCCTCCGGGCGGCAGCGCGAGGCGGCGGCCCAGATGCGTGGAGGTGATCGCCGCCGCCTCCCGACGCATCGCCTCCACGGGCCGCAGGGCGCGGCCGACGCTCAACCATACGATCAGGGCGATGAGCCCGACGACCAAGGGGATGGCCGAGACCAGCAGCGCCGAGGTCACGTTCTGGGCCTGGTCCGCCTGCTCGGTCGAACGGCCGACCACGATCAGATCGAACCGGTGGTTGCCCTGGATGCGACTCGCCACGACCGTGAACTCGTCCTTCTGGCCGGGGACGTCCATATCGGTGCGCGATCCCGGCGAGCTCAGCAGGGGACGCGCCCGCGTGGCCGGGTCGTCGGTCGCCAACACCCGGCCACCGGCGCCGACGAGCTGGACGACGACGCCGGCTCCGCCGGTGATCACCACCTGTTGTGGACTCGCACCGTCGGCGAGCTGGGCGGTGATCGCGGTGATCTCCACCTCCGCGCCGGACACCAACCCCGCCTCGAGGGAGCGGTGCAGGCTCAGCAGGAACACGAACGAGCCGATCGAGGTTGCGACGAGGGCGGCGAGAGCCGCCACCAGGGTGACCCGGACCCGGATGTGCTCGCGCGACCGATCGAGCAGCCACACTCAGCTGCCCTCCGCGCGCAGCCGGTAGCCGCTGCCTCGAACGGTCTCGATCGTGAGCCGGTCGAACGGCTTGTCGATCTTCCGCCGGAGTCGGGCCACGTACACCTCGACGATGTTCGGGTCGCCCTCGAAGTTGTAGTCCCACACGTGGGCCAGGATCTGCTGCTTGGTCACCACGTCGCCCAACCGGCGCATCAGGAACTCGAGCAACGACAGCTCGCGAGAGGTCAGCGCAAGGGTCACCTCGCCACGGTTCGCCCGGCGGGCCGCCGGGTCGAGCACCAGGTCGTCCACGACAAGCAGGGTCGGCCGCTCGCGGCCGCCGCGACGCAGCAAGGAACGCAGCCGGGCCACCAGCACCGCGAACGAGAATGGCTTCGTCACGTAGTCATCGGCCCCCGTGTCGAGCGCCTCGACCTGGTCACCCTCCCCGTCCTTGGCCGTCAACATGAGGATCGGGGTCCAGTCCTGCTCCTCGCGCAACCGCGCGCAGACCTGGTAGCCGTTCAGCTCCGGCAGCATGATGTCGAGCAGGATCGCGTCGTACTCGTTCTCGCGGGCGAACCAGAGCGCTTCTCGGCCGTCAGGGGCCACGTCGACGGCGAACCCCTCGGCCTCGAGGCCGGTCCGCAGCGAGGCGGCCAGCACCGGCTCGTCCTCGACCACCAACAGGCGCATGACACCCCTTCTCGGCGGTGACGCCGGCCCGGCGCAGCGTCGCTGGACCGACTCTCTCAGATCTCCCTGAGGATTCAGGTTAGTGTCAGGTGCCGTGGGTTCCACTAGCGTTGTGCACCCTTCTGACCAAGTTCGCTGGTCGAGTTATCTGTGGAAGGCAGTGCTGGTGCTCGGCGTCGCCGTCGGCGGACTCTGGACGGCCACCCACGGGGTCGCCGGTGTCGCCTGGCACGACGTCCTCCTCGTCCTGCGCGCGGTCACACTCTGGCACCTGGTGCTGCTGACCGTGGTGTGGCTGGGCGGGCTGGGCATCTACGCGGTGGTGCTCTCGGCGGCCCTTCCCGGTGTCGGGATCCGGCGGAGCCTGCTGCTCAACCTGAGCGGCAGCGCGGTGGCGAACGTGATCCCGCTCGGTGGGGCGGTCGCCACGGCGCTGAACTGGCGGATGGTTCGCCGGTGGGGGCACTCGAACAACTCCTTCGTCACGTTCTGCGTCCTGACCAACGCGCTGGACGTGGCCACCAAGCTGCTCCTCCCGCTGG
This sequence comes from Nocardioidaceae bacterium, assembly GCA_050700795.1. Classification (GTDB taxonomy): domain Bacteria; phylum Actinomycetota; class Actinomycetes; order Propionibacteriales; family Nocardioidaceae; genus JBOHDW01. The sequence goes on from JBOHDW010000277.1 coordinate 7,821, forward strand.
TCGGCATCGTCACCCTGGCCACCCTGTCCGAGCACGTGCCGCGGGTCCTGTGGCTGATTGCCGTCTCCTGCGCCGCGAGCCTGGTGCTGGTGTTGGTGGCCCAGGCGCTGCTGCTTCGCAAGCACGTCGACGGCGCGCCCGAGGACAATCGCCGGCACGTCGTCCTGCTGCGCCACGTCCACGACTCCGGCCTCCGGATCCGCAGCCTGTTCCTGGCCCAGTGGGGACGGTTGCTGCCGGGAAGCGTGGGGTACATCGCCGCCCAGGTCGCCCTCCTCGTCGTCAGCCTGAGATCGGTCGGGCTCCACGCCCCGCTGAGCGTGGTGCTGATGGCCGCCGCGATCGAACGGCTCGGCACCCTGGTCCCGCTCACCCCCGGGGGCACCGGCATCGCCGAGATCGGCACGATCGCCTGGCTCGTGGCGAGCGGACTGGACCCGGCCTCCGTCGTCGCGGGAGTCCTTCTCTACCGCGCCTTCTTGATCCTGATGGAGATCCCGGTGGGCGGCCTGCTGCTCGCCGCATGGGCCTGGCTGGAACGCTCCTCGGTTGCGCGACCGACCGACAAGGTCGCCGCGTGAAGGTCCTGCACCTCACCAACCACTACCCGCCGGCCCTGGGTGGGATCGAGGCGCACGTCGCCAACCTGGCCATCCGGCAGGCCGCTCGCGGGGACGATGTCACGGTCCTCACCTCGACCCCCCCGACGGCGGACGGCCACCGGGCCGACGACACCGGCGACGTACGGGTGCGCCGGGCCGCTTCCCTCCTGGACGGGCTCGACTTCGACTTCGGCGCGTTCGACCTCGTGCACGCACATCTCTCTGTGGTGGCGCCGTTCGCCGCTCCTCTCGCCGCGGTCGCGGCGCGCCGGGGGGTGCCGACCATCGTCACGGTCCACTCGTTGTGGAACGGGCTCGGCCCCATCCCCGGTCTGGCCGTCGAGCTCGCGGGGCTGCGCCGCGCCCCGGTCACCTGGACCGCGGTCAGCCGGGTGGCCGCGGCGCAGGTACGCGCTCAGCTGCCGCGCGCCACACCGGTCGGCGTCTTGCCCAACGCCGTTTCGGTCGCTCCTCGAGGCCACACCCCGCCGACCGACGGGGGCCCGGTCCGCCTGGTCAGCACCATGCGGATCGCCCGCCGCAAGCGCCCCCTGACCCTGCTGCGGATGGTGCGAGCCCTCGCCCTCGACCTGAGGCTGCCCGTGCGGCTCACGGTGATCGGGGACGGCCCGCTCCGGCGCCGTTTCGAGCAGGCGGCAGGCCGGACCGGACTGCGCGACTTCGTCTCGGTGACCGGTCGCGTCGAGGCGAGCGAGGTCTACGGATTGTTGTCCCGGGCCGATGTCTACGTCGCTCCGGCGCTGCTCGAGTCGTTCGGGCTCGCCGCGCTCGAGGCTCGGTGCGTCGGACTTCCGGTGGTCGGTCATGCGGAGAGCGGGATGACCGACTTCCTCCGCGACGGCGTCGAGGGCGCCCTGTGCCGCTCCGATGTCGAGATGACACAGAGGCTGGCCGAGCTGGTCGTCGACGGGCCGCTCAGGCGGCAGATCTCGGAGCACAACCGCTCGGTTCCGTCGCCGATGACCTGGGCCAACACCATGACCGCCCACGACGCGGCCTACCAGCGGGTCGCCTCGACCGTGCTTGAAGGGGTGGACCGGTGACAACGACAGCCGAGCGGTTCACCCTCGTC
>JBOHDW010000278.1:0-2867 GCA_050700795.1 Nocardioidaceae bacterium
AGTCCGACGCGGCGGTCGCGGCCGCCGCCGCCGGCGCGGTCTACGCCGGTGAGTCCGACCCCTACCGGCATCCGGTCGACGACGAAGCCGAGGACCCCTCCGAGGACCGATGACCGCCGGCGTCCTCGTGGTCGACAAGCCGACCGGGCTCACCTCTCACGATGTGGTGGCCCGGGTGCGCCGACTCGCCGGCACGCGCAGGGTCGGGCACGCCGGCACCCTGGATCCGATGGCGACCGGCGTCCTGGTCGTGGGGATCGGCCCGGCCACTCGGCTGCTCGGCCATCTGATGCTCACCGAGAAGGAGTACGACGCCACGATCCGGCTCGGTGAGACGACCACGACCGACGACGCCGAAGGCGAGTCGACCGGCTCCGCCGACGCGCGAGAGCTCACGCGCGACGCCGTGACGGAGGCGGTCTCGGGCTTCGTCGGCGACATCTCGCAGCGGCCCGCCGCCGTGTCCGCGATCAAGGTGGACGGGAAACGCGCCTACGCCCGGGTCCGCGCTGGCGAGCGAGTCGAGCTGCCGGCCCGCCCGGTCAGCGTCCACGCCTTCGAGGTCAACGGCCTCTCCAGGGTCGGCCAGCGGCTCGATGTCGACGTGTCCGTGCGGTGCTCGAGCGGCACCTATGTCAGGGCGCTCGCCCGTGACCTCGGTACGTCGCTCGGTGTCGGCGGTCACCTCACCATGCTGCGTCGTACGGCGGTCGGGCCGTTCACCCTCGCCGAGTCCAGGTCGCTGGACGAGCCGCTGTCGGTGGTCCCGCTCGAGGAGGTGGCCCGACGATGCTTCGCGTCGTACCGCCTCGATGAGGAGGGCGCGCGCGAGGTGGGCTTCGGGCGAAGGCTGGACGTGACGCTGCCGCAACCGGGCCCGGTGGCCGTGTTCGGTCCCTCCGGCGAGTTCCTCGCCCTCTACGAGCAACGGGGTACGACGGCCGCGGCGGTGGCGGTCTTCGCTGTGGCAGGCTTCTCCGCGTGAGGATCTGGCGCTCGGCCGCCGACGTGCCTGCCGACCTCGGCCGAACCGTGGTGACGATCGGCAACTTCGACGGCGTACACCTCGGTCACCAGCAGGTGATCCGGCGCGCCCGGGCGCTGGCCGGGTCGGCGCACGTCGTCGCGGTCACCTTCGAGCCGCACCCGATGGCGGTGCTGCGACCCGAGCACGCGCCGCCGACCCTCACCGACATCGACGGCCGGTCGGTCCTCCTCGGCGAAGCAGGGGTCGACGACCTCTACGTGGTCCGGTTCACCCGAGAGGTGGCGGACTGGTCACCCGAGAGGTTCGTGACCGAGATCCTTGTCGACACGCTGCACGCGCGCGCGGTCGTGGTGGGCGCGAACTTCCGGTTCGGCAGCCGCGCCTCCGGTGACGTGGCAACGCTCGTGGCGCTGGGCGAGCGGCTCGGCTTCGTCGCCGAGGGGGTCGCCCTGGACGGGGGACCGCAGGTGTGGTCGTCGACGTACGTCCGCAACTGCCTGGCCGCCGGCGACGTCGAAGGGGCGGCCGAGGCGCTGGGGCACCCGTTCCGGGTCCGCGGGGTGGTGGTTCGCGGTGACCGCCGTGGCCGCGAGCTCGGCTTCCCGACCGCGAACATCCCCACTGTCGGCATGCATGCGGCGCCGGCCGACGGGGTGTACGCCGGCTGGTTGCGCCCCCTCGACGACCCGGCTCGGCCGCCGTACCCCGCGGCGATCAGCGTCGGCACGAACCCGACCTTCGAGGGGGAGCGGGAGCGCCGGGTGGAGGCCTATGTGCTCGACCGCGACGACCTGGAGCTCTACGACGTGGAGGTGGAGGTCTCCTTCGTCGCCCGGGTCCGCGGGATGCAGCGGTTCGACTCGGTCGAGGAGCTGGTGGCCACCATGCACGACGACGTCTCCGTCGTACGCCGGTTGCTTGCCTGACCCGGCCGGCTTACCCGCCCCCGCCCGCCCCACCCGCCCCAAAGAGGCATGGGGTTGAGAGGCAGGGGGGTACGCCGCCCCCGGCCGGACCACGCCGGACGTCGAGCTGTGGAACCGAACAGCAGCCGATCCCCGCCCCGGACAGCCGCACCGTCCCTCAGCGCGGGACACGAAGCGGTGCGGCGCTAGGGGAGGGCTTCCGCCGTCGTACGGCGCAACGAATGGTCACGAACTGCAACGTCTGGGCGTCATTTGATGCGGTTGGGGACCAAACCGCATCGGCGGGGGGACCCCGCGCGGGAGGGATTGGGAGTTGTGCCGGGTGCGCTGATAGCCTTGGATGGTTGCCCGGTTGACCCGGGCGACTGAACCTATGCCGTGTATCGGCCGCGGATCGAGAGTGCCCGGGTGAACAGGCCCCGGCGCGCCGCGCAGACGACTGGATCGAAGGAGACGACGCGTGGCCACCGGCACCGACGTGGAGACCAAGAAGAAGATCATCGCCGAGTACGCCACCAACGATGGCGACACCGGCTCACCCGAGGTCCAGGTTGCGCTGCTCAGCCACCGGATCGCCCACCTGACCGAGCACCTCAAGGAGCACAAGCACGACCACCACAGCCGTCGTGGTCTGCTCCTCCTGGTCGGTCAGCGACGCCGCCTTCTCAACTACATGCAGAAGGAAGACATCAACCGGTACCGCTCGATCATCGAGCGCCTCGGCCTGCGCCGCTGAACCGCTAGCCCCCACAACTGAACAGCGACATCCAACCACAGGAGTGACCCCCGCGACATCGCGTCCGGCCCGGTCCTCGGTAGTGGCCTTCGGAACCTCGTTACGACCCTGTCGTGGCGCTCCGCGGGCCTCGATCGAAGACCGGCCCCACCATCGGGGTCCATGCGCCTCGGTAAGGCGTCTCGCGGCTCGCTCCGCGCACAGAAAGGGACACCCC
>JBOHDW010000279.1:0-2548 GCA_050700795.1 Nocardioidaceae bacterium
ACGCAGTACACGTTCTTCTCGGTCGGGAGCGGCACCGGACCGGCGACCTTGGCGCCCGTGCGGGTGACCGTGTCCACGATCTTGCGCGCCGAAGAGTCGATGACCTCGTGGTCATAGGCCTTGAGCCTGATGCGGATCTTCTGTCCCGCCATAGCCCTCGTTCGTCCTTTGCTCGTCGTGCTCGTCTCAACCGGATGTGCGGCCCGGTGGGCCACGCGCTGCCCGCCCTCCACCACACCCCCGAGGTCGGGCGTGTCGCGCCCGGTGGCACACACGCGAGCCACCTTGGGTTCGTGTTGGAGTGGCGACCCGTCCGGCGTACGCCGACGCGGGTTGAGGAGGGTCTCCTGGTTCGGTACGAGCGCACGAGCGACCACCACGCACAGGAGAGCCTGTTCAGGAGTCAATCCCGCTCGTACCCCGGCGACCCCGCCGGAGCAACCGGACTATCTTGTCAGACTACGGTCGGGCAGATCAAATCGGTTCCGGCAACGGCGCCGGGTCGACGAGTGGGCCGAGCTCAGCTCCCCGGCATGACGTAGTGCGCGATGGCCGGGAAGTGGTCGGAGTACTTGATCGCGAAGGCGACGGTGGCGGTGCTCGCCGCGGCCCTGGCGAAGACCTGGTCGATGAGGGAGGTGCTGTGGGTTCCTCGCTTCGCCGGGCGCTCGGTCGCCCACATCGACCGCATCCCCAGTGCCTTGAACGTCCGGTAGGGCCACCCCGGGTGATGGTGCTTCATATCGGCCTTCCACCCGACGTTGAAGTCCCCCAGCACGTAGACGGGGCCTAGCGTGCGCTCGGCCTTGGTCACCTCGGCCAGGTGAGCCACCTCCAGCAGGTACAGGCGCAGGACCTTGGCCCGGCCGCGGATCGGGACCCCGCCCTGGATGGCGCCCGGGACCAGATGCACGTTGACGATCGAGATCCGCTGCCCGGTCGGGAGGTACATCAGCCGGACCACGGTCGCGTAGTACGGCGGGAGATGACCGTTACGGCCGGGGAGCTCGTGACCGACGTAGGTCGCCTTCGACAGGCGTGGACTGCGCGCCGACAGGAACTTGAAGACACCGGTGTTCCAGATGACCGGTGTCTGCTCACCGTGCTGGTAGGGCGAGCGGAAGTAGCTCCACCCGGACAGCGAACCGAGCACGCTCTCCTTGGCGTGGCTGTTCACCTCTTGGAGTCCGGCGACCTGCACCCGCCCGATCAGGGCGGTCACGGCGCTCCGGAAGGTGCCGGTGCTCACCCCGGCGCGGATGTTGTAGGTGCCGAGGGCCATCGTCGACGACGCGGCCGAGGACGGCGCCGCGCTCCACGCCACAGGGGCGAGCAGGGCGGTCGCGAGTAGCGCGCGCGTCGATGTGCGCCAAGCGGGCACCGGAACCTCCCAAAAGTCATCGGTGCTGGAGCCCGGATGCGCTCCCGTAGCACCCGGCCGAACCAGCCTAGAACGAATCACGCGAAGGTGGAACAGTTCGCCCGAGTTCGTCCGGTACGACGCGGCGGTAGGTCAGGTCGGTGACCGGGCGTCCGGCTCGGAGCCCGCGCCGTTCGAACCTGGTCATCGGCCTCTCGTGCCAACGCGGGGTCACCCCACCGGCGAGCAGCGGCTCCGCACCGAGAACTCGGACCATCGAGGCGGCGTACTCCGGCCAATCCGTGGCCAGCCGCCATCGTCCGCCGGCGGCCAGACGCGACGCCACGGTGCGGGCGAACGCGGAACCGACCAGTCGTCGCTTGTGATGCTTGCTCTTCGGCCAAGGATCGGGAAAGAACGTCCAGAGCTCGGTCACGGATCCCGGACCCAACAGGTGCTCCAACGACCAGACCGCGTCGACGGAGACCAACCTCACGTTGTCGCAATGGTTGGCCTCGAGGCGCAGCATCGTCTCGGCGATGCCCGCCCGCCATACCTCGAACGCCAGCACGTTGACGTCGGGCCTGGCCGCCGCCAACGCGACCGTGGCCTCCCCTATCCCACTCCCGATCTCGACCACCAAAGGGGCGGCGCGGCCGAACCGCGCCGGCAGCTCGAACCTCTTGTCATCGACGGCTGCATCCGGGATCCACCACCGGTCGGCGTTGCGGGACCACACGCTCCGACGCTCGTCGGTCATCCGGCTCCCCCGCCGGGCATAGCTGACCACGTCGCGGATCCGGCGGCCCTGGGGGGTGAACATGGTGTGCGGCCGGGCGGCTCGTTCGTCGGGGCCGACCGCCGACGAGACTCCCTCAATCACCACGTCCCCCATCCTGCCCGTCGACCGTGGGGTGGCGTCCGGCCGGTCCGCGTCGCTCGCCGGCTGGCTTCTCGCCTGCGTAACGGGGGCTGTGCTCGGTTGCGCAGGTGACCCGCCCGAATCGGGCCGGGCGAACAGCTGCGGAACGGTAAGGCTGCGGAACCCGAGGCCGGACAGCCGTACCGTTCCACAGCGCGGCCGTACCCGACCTGATCGGCGAGAGGCCCGGGTCCCCTGCGGAACCCGGGCCTCTCACTGGCCTTGCGTCACTTCAGAATCTTGGTGACCCGGCCGGCGCCGACGGT
>JBOHDW010000280.1:0-3298 GCA_050700795.1 Nocardioidaceae bacterium
CGGGGGTGACGTCGGCGATCAGCCCGGTGGCGGTGTCGAGGTGGACTCGGACCGCGGCACCGTGGGGAGCCACGGACGTGACCCTGCCGCGCCAGTGGTTGCGCGCCGATCCCACCGGTTCGCCCGCCGTCAACGTGATCGCGGCCGGGCTGAAGCAGGCGTTCACCTCGCCATGGCTCTCCGTGGCCGTGAACACGACGCTGCCGTCGGGCAGGCGTACGTCGGTCCCGTCGCCGGTTCCGCGCAGCACGTTCAGCCCGACCAGGCGGGCCACATGAGCGGTCGCGGGCCGGCGGGCCACCTCGTCGGGGGTCCCGTCCTGTGCGACCCGCCCCTCGTCCAGCACCACGACGCGAGTGGCGAGGGTCATGGCGTCGAGCGCGTCGTGGGTCACCACGATCGCGATCCCGTCGTACGCGGCGAGGTGGCGGGCCAGCTCGATCCGCAGCGCCATCGCCACTCCGACGTCGAGCGAGGTGAGCGGCTCGTCGAGGAGGAGCAGGCGCGGTTCGGCGGCGAGTGCCCGGGCGATGGCGACCCGCTGGGCCTGTCCGCCCGACAGGCGATCGGATCGCCGGTCCGCGAGGTCGGCGACGCCGAGTCGCTCCAGCCATGCGCGCGCGGTTGCCTCCGCTGCGGCTCGCGACACTCCGCGACTGCGCGGCCCGAAAGTAACGTTGGCGAGCGCGGTGAGATGGGGGAACAGCAGCTGTTGCTGGAACGTCATCCCGACCCCGCGGTCCGCGGCGGTCATCGGGGTTTCTCCGGGCCGGTCCCAGGTCTCGTCGTCGAACCGGATGCACCCGTCGTCGATGCGCAGCGCTCCCGCCAGGGCACGCAACAGTGTCGTCTTGCCGGTGCCGTTCGGGCCGATCACAGCGATCACCTCCCCCGGGTGCGCCGTGAGGGTGACGTCCACGACGTGCGCCGGACGGCGTACGACGACATGCGCGTCGAGCGTCATCGAGCCACCTGGGTGAACCAGTGCTCGCGGAGGGTGGCAAGCACGAGGATCGAGACGCCCAGCAGGATCACCGACACGACGAGCGCGGCGTTCTGGTCTGCCTGCAGCTGCTGGTACACGAGCAGTGGCAGCGTCTGGGTGGTCCCGCGGTAGTTGCCGGCGAAGGTGATGGTGGCCCCGAACTCGCCGAGGGAACGAGCCCAGCCGAGGACCAGGCCGGCGAAGACACCCGGAGCGGCGAGCGGCAGAGTCACCCGGCGGAACGTCGTCCAGCGTCCGGCTCCGAGGGTCGCCGCCACGACGTCGTACTCCTCGCCCGACGCTCGCAGCGCACCCTCCACGCTGATCACGTAGAAGGGCAGCGCCACGAACGCGTGCGCGAGCACCACCGCGAAGGTGGTGAACGGGATCGTCACGCCCCAGGCCTCGAACAGCGGCTTGCCCAGCAGCCCCTGACGTCCGAAGGCGGACAGCAGCGCGACGCCGGCGACCACCGGCGGCAGCACAAGGGGTACGGCGACGAGCAGTCGCAACGCCGAGTGGCCGGGGAAGCTCGCGGTGGCCAGGAGCCAGGCCAGAGGCGTACCGAGGATGGCGGCGACCACCATCGCCAACAGCGACGTCTCGACCGAGAGCCGAAGCGCATCGAGCACCACACCCGTGCCGAGCTCATGCGGGACCCGCCCCCACGGCGTACGCGTGAGCAGCGCGACCAGGGGCAGCAGCAGGAACGCGATCGCGATGAACGCGGGAATCAGCAGACGGGTCGGAGGGCGGCCGACGACCGGTCCGCGGCGGGCGGTCATGGCGTCCCGAAGCCCGCCGCCTCCAGGACCTGCTGACCCTTGCTCGACAACACCAAGGTCACCCAGTCGTGGGCGAGCGCGGACTCCTTCGAGCTATTGAGGGCGACGATGGGGTACTTGTTGACGAACTGCGCCGTGTGGGGGATGGGCAGCGGCGTGACGTTCGACGCGTCGGCCTTGGCGTCGGTCGCGTAGACCAGGCCCGCGTCTACGTCGCCGCTGTCGATCTTCGCGAGCACCGACTTCACGTCGACCTCCTGGCTCTCCGGCTTCGTGGTGATGTGGTTGGCCGCGAGCTCGGTCTGCGCGAGCGAGCCGCACGGCGCCGTGGTCACGCACATGATCCAGCCGACGGACGGCTTGTTGAGGTCGCCGAACGAGGTGATCCCGGCCGGGTTCGCCTTCGGCAGCGCGAGCACCAACACGTTGGTCGCGAACAGCTGGGGGGCTCCGTCATTGGACTTCGCGTCGACCACGGTCTGCATCGTCTTCGTGTCGGCGGTGGCGAGCACGTCGGCGGGTGCCCCCTGGTTCACCTGCTCGGCAAGGGTCGCGCTCGAGTCGAAGGAGAAGACCACCTTCACACCGGGGTGCTGCTTCTCGAAGGTCGTCGCCAGTGTCTGGAAGGTGCCGGTGAGGCTCGACGCGGCCAGGACGGTCAGCTTGCCGCCGCCGGAGGTGTCGTTGCCCTTCGAGCCCGACGAGCAACCCGCGACGGCGAGAGCCACGGCGACGGCGAGGACAAGAGGGACCTTCTTCACGGCAGCTCCACCACGACATTGGTCGACTTCACGGACGCGATCGCGAGCACCCCGGGTGCGAGACCGAGCTCGCGCGCGGCCTCGCTGCTCATCAGCGAGACGATGCGATAGGGCCCGCAGACCATCTCGACCTGCGCCATCACGGTGTCCTTGGTCACCGCGGTGACGATCCCGCGCATCCGGTTGCGGGCGCTGACGGCGGCGGCCCGAACCACTGTGTCGTTCTCCGTGTCGGCCAGACTCCGGGCCAGCGCCGCGAGATGGCTCCCGTCCACCTCGGTGCGGCCGTCGTGTCCGGGGTGGGCCGGTAGCCGACCCGCCTCGATCCAGCGGCGCACCGTGTCGTCGCTGACGCCCAACACCTCGGCCGCCTCCGCAACTCGGTACGTGGTCACGGAGTGAGTATCCCGCATCTGCGGTAACAATTGCCAGTACGACTCCGTATCTGCGCCTTGCTCCCTAGAGCGCCAGCAACCGTCCCCAGCCCCATAGCGCCACCACCGCCACCAGCACGATCGGCGGGGTGAGCACGAGGGAGACGGCGTGGAACCGCCGTGACGTCGGCGGGGCGCCGCTTCGGGTCAGGGTGCGGCGCCACAGCAGGTTGGCCAGGGACCCGGTCCAGGTCAGCCCCGAGCCGACGTTGAGCCCGATCAGGCCGGCGAGTACGGCGGTCACGCCGAGCGGGGCGAGCACGGGCACCAGCAGCAGGGTCGCCGGCAGGTTGTTCACCAGGTTGGCGAGCACGGTCGCGAGTAGGGCGATGC
>JBOHDW010000281.1:0-4252 GCA_050700795.1 Nocardioidaceae bacterium
GTCCTGGGTCGTGTAGGCGATGCCGAAACCGCCACCGAGGTCGAGCTCGGGCAGGGGGGCGCCGAGCTCGGCAGCGACCTGAGCATGCAGGGCGAGCACGCGTCTTGTCGCGACCTCGAAGCCGGACGTGTCGAAGATCTGCGAGCCGATGTGGGAGTGCAGGCCGAGCAGGTCGACGTGTTCGGCGTCGTGCACTCTGCGGGCCGCTTCGAGCGCGTCGCCGGACGCGATCGAGAAGCCGAACTTCTGGTCCTCGTGAGCGGTGGCGATGTACTCGTGCGTGTGTGCCTCGACGCCCGCCGTGACCCGGACCATCACCCGCGCCGGGTGGTCCCGGGCGGCCACCCTGACCAGCCGCTCGATCTCGTCGAAGGAGTCGACCACGATGCGTCCGACGCCGATCTCGATCGCGTGGCGCAGCTCGGCCTCCGACTTGTTGTTGCCGTGGTAGCCGACCTGGCTCGCGTCGAACCCCGCCCGCAGCGCGACCGTCAGCTCTCCCTCAGAGCAGACGTCGAGACAGAGCCCCTCCTCGCCGATCCACCGTGCGACCGTCGTACAGAGGAAGGCCTTGCCGGCGTAGAAGACCGACCAACCGGCGAAGGCGTCCCGGAACGCCCGTGCCCTGGCGCGGAAGTCGGCCTCGTCCAGGACGTACGCCGGCGAGCCGTGCTCGGCGACCAGGTCCCGGACGTCCACCCCGCCCACCTCGAGGGCTCCGGCGTCGTTCTTCCTGGCCGTGGCCGACCAGAGGTGCGGCACGAGAGCGCCGACGTCGGCCGGCGTGGCCAACCACGTCGGTCCTCGGCCGCCGGTCTCGGCGTGCGCCCACCCGGCCTCGTGCGACGGCATGTCACATGCGCTCGGGCGCGGTGACCCCGAGCAGCCCGAGGCCGGTGGCGAAGACGTTCCGGGTGGCCTCGACGAGCAGCAGCCTGGCCCGATGAAGCTCCGACGGCTGCTCGTCGCCATGCGGCAGCACCCGACACGCGTCGTAGAACCTGTGGAACGCGGAGGCGGTCTCCTCGAGGTAGCGCGCGACCCGGTGCGGCTCGCGCAGGGTGGCCGCCGAAGCGACCACGCGCGGGAAGTCCCCGAGCGCGCGCAGCAGTGCGCCCTCCTTCTCGTGGGAGAGCAGCGACGTGTCGACGGTGTCGATCACCTCACCGGTCGCGCCGTCGGGGAGGACGCCGAGCTCGGCGGCGTTGCGCAGGATGCTCGCCAGGCGGGCGTGGGCGTACTGCACGTAGTAGACCGGGTTGTCCGAGGTCTGCCTGGCCCACAGATCGAGGTCGATGTCGATCGGGGAGTCGTTCGTGTAGCGGGCCAGGGCGTAACGCGCCGCGTCAACCCCGATCGCGTCCACCAGGTCCTCGATCCGGATCACGGTGCCGGCCCGCTTCGACATGCGCAGCGGCTGCCCGTGCGACAGCAGGTTGACCAACTGTCCGATCAGCACCTCGAGGTTCACCCCGGGTTGATCACCGAACGCGGCACACAGTGCCATCAGCCGGTTGACGTACCCGTGGTGGTCGGCGCCGAGCATGATCAGGCAGCGGTCGAAGCCGCGCTCCCGCTTGTCGAGGTAGTACGCCGCGTCGCCGGAGATGTAGGCACCCTGACCGTCGGACTTGATGATCACCCGGTCCTTGTCGTCGCCGTACTTCTCGGTGCGGATCCACAGCGCACCGTCCTTCTCGTAGGTGTTGCCCATCTCGGTGAGCCGCGCGACGGCTCGGTCGACGGCGCCCGACTCGTGCAGGGAGTTCTCGTGGAAGTAGACGTCGAAGTCGACCCCGAAGTCGTGGAGGCTCTGCTTGATCTCGTCGAACATGAGGTTGACGCCCGTCTCGCGAAAGACCTCCTGCGCCTGCTCCGTCGGGAGTGCGAGCACGTCGGGGTGCTCGGCCACGACGGCCGCCGCGATCTCGGCGATGTAGGTGCCGCCGTACCCGTCCTCGGGTGGCGCCTCCCCCCGGGCGCCGGCGAGCAGCGAGCGGGCGAACCGGTCGATCTGCGCGCCGTGGTCGTTGAAGTAGTACTCCCGGCTCACGTCGGCGCCGCTGAAGGTGAAGATGCGACCGAGCGCGTCGCCCACGGCGGCCCAGCGGGTGCCGCCGAGGTGCATCGGTCCGGTCGGGTTGGCCGAGACGAACTCGAGGTTCACCTTCTCGCCGGCCATCAGGTCGTTCCCGCCGTACGCCGAACCGGCGCGCACGATCTGGGCCGCCAGGACGCCCTGCGCACCCGTGTCGACCCGCACGTTCAGGAAGCCGGGACCGGCGATCTCCACCGAGGCGATCCCGTCCGCCGACTCCAACCTGGCCGCGAGCAACCCGGCCAGGTCACGGGGCGCGATGCCGGCCTTCTTGGCGAGCTGGAGGGCCACGTTGGTCGCGTAGTCGCCGTGCTCCCGCACCTTCGGCCGCTCCACGGTCACCTGGGCGGGCACTCCGTCCGGGAGGGTGAGCGCGCCGTCCTGGACCAGCGCGTCGAGCGCGGTCACCAGGGCGTCGGAGAGCTCTTCGGGAGTCACCCGGGCAGCCTATCGAGCGGGCTCCGTCGGCCCCCCAGCACGTCTCACGCGGTGCGGGCCGACCGTTCCGGTCCTGTAGCATTTCCAAGCCCCGAGCCCCCGTAGCTCAGGGGATAGAGCACCGCCCTCCGGAGGCGGGAGCGTAGGTTCGAATCCTACCGGGGGCGCTTGCCGGACGCCGGTTCTCCCGGATTGATCAGCAAAGATCACGCACGGTGCCCGATCTTTGCTGGGGAAACCGATGATCCACAGCAAGGATCGCGCACTGTGCCCGATCTTCGATGCGGGTGCCGTAGCCTCGAGGCGTGGGAGACGTGGCCGCGTATCTCGGTACTGTTGACCCGGCCGATCGGGACGCACTCGAACGGGTCTACGCCATCGCTCGCGAAACCGTGCCCCAGGCTGAGGAAGGCACCAGTTATGCAATGGCCGCTCTGCTCTACCGCGGCAAGGGGCTCATCGCGACGGTGCGCGCGAAGAAGTTCCTGTCCATCTACCCGTACAGTGGCGCGGTCATCGCATCCCTTGAAGGGGAACTGACCGACTTCGAAACCACCAGCGGCAGCATCCACTATTCGACGGACCATCAGGTGCCGGACGCCGTCGTGCGACGGATCGTTGAGGCGCGGCGAGCCGAGATCGACGCGAAAGTCCACTAGCCGCACCACCACCCGCCGTTGGCGCTACGCGTGACGGACGTGGGAGGGCCGGGAGCGGGTTTGAGGAGAGCGGCCGTCGGGTAGCCCCCCATGACGGGGTAGCCAAGTGCACTCCGACCGACAGGAAGCCATGCTCTCCGCGATTCTGCTTGCCGGCCTGGTGGCCACCCCGATCGCCACCCTGACCCTCTTCCTCGGCCCACAGAGCCGGGGCCGCGGTGCCGGGGCCTGGCCGTGGACCCGCCGGTTCGTCCTGGCGCTGCTCTCCACGGCGGCGCTCGCCGCGGTGTCGGCGGCCTTCTTGTGGCTCATCCACGCGACCGTGCCCAACATCATCGCTGGGGCGGTCGGCCTCATCGTGATCAGCCTCCTGTGGCTCCCGTTCACCCGACGATGGAGTGCTCGGGCACACCTGTGCTGGTCGGCGACGACGTACCTCTTCATCGGCTACCTCGTGTTCATGATGTGGTGGACCTTCGCCAGCCATCTCGGAGCGTTGGGCACGGTCGGCGGCGTCGTGTTGTGGCTGCTGGAGGTGTTCGCCGGCTTCCTCGGCTGTGCCTACCTGTGGGAGCTGTGCGACGCGCTGGGCCGCGAATCCTGGTTGCGCCGGGTCCGGGAGGGCGTCACCAGCCACACTCCGGACGACGAGCTGCCGTTCGTCAGCCTGCAGGTGCCGGCCTACAACGAGCCGCCGGACATGGTCATCGAGACGCTGACGTCGCTGCGGCAGCTCGACTACCCCCACTACGAGATCCTCGTGATCGACGACAACACCGACGACGAGACGCTGTGGCGACCGATCGAGGCGTGGTGCGAGGACCACGGGGTGAAGTTCGCGCACCTGCAGGACTGGCCGGGCTACAAGTCCGGTGCCCTGAACTACGCCCTGAAGGAGATGGTCGACCCACGCACCGAGCTCATCGGCGTGATCGATGCCGACTACCAGCTCGAACCGGTCTTCCTTCGCCGGGTCGCCCCGCTCTTCGCCGATCCCGACGTCGGCTTCATCCAGTCCCCGCAGGACTACCGGGACTGGGCGCAGGCACCCTTCTAC
>JBOHDW010000282.1:0-2245 GCA_050700795.1 Nocardioidaceae bacterium
CTCGTGATCAACGCGAAGAAGAGCAGCACCCGTACGACGCGGGTGCCCCACGCCGTACGCAGCCCGTGCCGCCACTCGTCGGCCAGCCGGGCGAACCGACCGCGCAGGACCCCGGGCTCGTCGTGCCGCGGGAGCCGGCCGGCCGCCCGGATCCTGGCAACGAGGAGGGCCGCGAACAGGAAGGTCACCGCGTCGGCGGTCGCGATCGCGGTGATCCCCCCGATCGCGGCCACCACCCCCCCGAGCCCGGAGCCGACGAGGCGGGCGACCTGTTGGCACTGGCCGTTCAACGCGTTCGCGCCGACCAGGTCGGTGTCCTCCACGACGAGGGGCAGCATCGCCTGCTCGGCGGGGCCGAAGAACATCTCCACGGTCGACTCGAGCGCGAGCACGAGGTAGACGAGCCAGATCCTCGAGACACTGCTCATCAGGACCAGCGGCAGCAGCCCGACGGCGAGCAGCAGGTTGGTAGCCACCATGGTCCGCTTGCGGTCCCAGCGGTCCACGAAGACACCGGCGATGCTGCCCACCAGGACCTGGGGCAGGAACCCGGCGAGCAGGGTGACCGCGGAGGCCAGCGTGGAACCGGTGATCGCGAAGACCGAGTAGGCCAGCCCGATCCCGAGCAGCCAGTCGCCGGTCATCGACACGACGCCTGCGGCCAACAGGAGCCGCAGGTCGGGTGCTCGTCGAAGAAGCTGGGCCGACGAGGCCAGGCGTGATGTCACTGAGACACCATAGCGGCGTCACGTTGACATCGCAATGGTGTCAGACGGTGAGCCCCAAGTCACGACGGAGGCGGGCGACGTGGCCGGTCGCCTTGACGTTGTACTGCGCCACCTCGATGACCCCGTCCTCGTCGACCACGAACGTCGATCGGATCACGCCGGTCACGGTCTTGCCGTACAACTGCTTCTCGCCGTAGGCACCCCACGCCGTCAGCACCGACCGATCGGCGTCGGAGAGCAGCGTGATCGTCAGGTGGTCCCGGGCCCGGAACTTCGCCAGCTTGGCGGGGTTGTCGGGTGAGATCCCGAGCACCGCGTAGCCTGCCGCCGCCAACGCATCGAACGAGTCGGTGAAGTCGCAGGCCTCCTTCGTGCATCCCTCGGTCATCGCCGCGGGGTAGAAGTACACGATCACCTTGCCGCCGCGCAGCCCGGACAGCGAGACGGTGCCGCCGCCGTCGTCGGGCAGGGTGAAGTCGGGTGCGGGGTCGCCGGGTTGGAGCTTGGTCACGGTCATGCGGCCAACGTATCCGGAATCAGCCGTACGCCGGATCCCGGGTAACCTTCCACTCGGACGCGACTCGAACCACCCCGACCAGGAGGAGACCCGCGTGAGCAAGGCCGACAAGCCGGCTGGCCCGGACGCTCTCGTGGCCGACATGGAGGCGACCCGCGAGCGCCTGGCCGACACGATCGACCAGCTCGTCTACCGGGCCAGCCCCAAGACCATCGTGCGACGCGAGCTGTTCGGGATCCGTGCCCACTTCGTCGACGAGCACGGCAACCCCCGCACCGACAACATCCTCAAGGTCGTGGGCGGGGCGGTGGGCGTGGTCGCGCTGATCGTCGTACTCCGCAAGCTCTCGAAGTGAGACGGGGACGACCGTGGCCGACAAGACCCCGATCCGGATGCTTCACGACCGGGTGCTGGTCTCGATCGACCGGGACGCGGGGGAGCGCAGATCCACCGGCGGCATCGTGATCCCGGCCACGGCCGCGATGGGGGGCCGACGGCTCTCATGGTCCCGGGTGGCCGCGGTCGGACCGCACGTCCGCACCGTCGAGGTCGGCGATCGGGTGCTGTTCGACCCGGAGGACAAGGCCGAGGTCGAGGTGAACGCCGAGACCTACATCCTGATGCGTGAGCGGGACATCCACGCCGTCGCCGCCGACCGGCTCGGGGACAGCCAGACGGGGCTGTACCTCTAACGACCTCTAAGGACCTGTAAGGACGACAGCGGTGCCGTTCAGCGGCGGGTGAACGCCGTGTGCGTCATCCCGTCGCCGGTTTCGCTGTTGGTACCGGCCAGCACATCGAGCTCCTCCTCGCTCGGCCGCCACTGCGCGGCTCGCACGTTCGCGGACACCTGCTCCGCCCGGGACACCCCGGCGATCACGCTGGCCACCGTCGGTTGGGCCGCGAGTCCGCCGATGGCAACGTCGAGGATGCCGATGCCCCGGGCGTCGGCGTACGCCTGGAGCGCATCGATCCGGTCCCAGTCGGCGCCCTTCAGGCG
>JBOHDW010000283.1:0-2905 GCA_050700795.1 Nocardioidaceae bacterium
GCGGGGGTGGCTGCTCGTCTCGGTCTTCTCGCGCGGGGTGTACCGAGAGGCGGAGAAGACGATCGAGCGGGTCCGGTCGGCGCTGGTCCGGCGGGGGTGCGTGGAGGCGCGGCGGTCGAGTGAGGAGTGGCGGCGGTTCTTCTGAGCGGTCGTTGACAGTCGCCCGTTGACAGGCCGGTAGCCCGGGCCGGAAGCGGCAGCAAGGATCGGTCACCGTGACCGTTCTTTGCTGCTGCGCGGCCCGGCGGCCGCCATGGGGGTGTGGCGTTGCCGGTGAGCGGTGGGAGGCTGACCTCGTGGAGCAAGTACCGGTCCCCCAGCGACCGATCACCGGGCTGGCGTGGTGGATGTGCGTGCTGGTGGCGGTGGCCGGGCTCGGGGCCGGCGGCGCGGCGACCTTCCTCACCGACAACGGCTCGGGGGCGGTCGGGCTGCTGGCGGTCGGCGGCGTGGCCGGGATCATCGCGTTGCTCAGGCGCGTCCCCAAGATCTCGCTGGCCGGTGACGAGATCGACCCCGGGACGGCGTACGCCCTGGGGGCTCGTCATGGCGCCGAGCAGACCGCACAGGCGGTCGCGGACGCCGTACGGCAGAAGGGCGGACCGGAGCAGATCGTGGCGGCCGCGAAGTCGGTGGAGGAACGGTTACGGAACGGGCCGCCGCCGTCCTGACCGCCAGGGCGCGTCCCGGTTTCCGGAATGCACCGGCCGGATGAGTGGTTCCATGCTGGTGTGACTCAAGGCGTCTGGGTGCTGGTGGTTGCGGTCGTGCTGGCCGTCGCCTTCGGCGGCTACCGGGCCGCTCGCGACGGTCGGTTCCGGGGAACCCGCCGGCTCCGCGGGACGCCGGGTGCCGACAGTTCGGCCGGCCCCGTGGCCGGCGAGGGGTTCGAGCTCGGTGATCGGGCGACCCTGCTCCAGTTCTCGAGCACCTTCTGCGCGCCGTGCCGGGCGACCAGGAGAGTGCTGTCCGACGTGGCCGAGCTGGCTCCCGGCGTGCGCCACATCGAGGTCGACGCCGGCGACCATCTCGAACTGGTGCGCCGGCTCGGCATCCTGCGTACGCCGACCACGCTGGTGCTCGATGCGAACGGCCGCGAGGTCTCCCGCGCGAGCGGGGCACCCACGAAGCAACAGGTGCTGGCCTCGCTCTCGCCACTGGTGTGACGCGTGGGGGGATTGGGACAAAGCGGGCTCTTTCGGACGGCATCTCGGATGGTGGATGGAATGTCCGGATGGCAAGACATGCTGGATATCGGACGTATGGGACGTCTACCCTCTGTCTCAT
The DNA here is from genome assembly GCA_050700795.1 of Nocardioidaceae bacterium. Lineage (GTDB taxonomy): Bacteria > Actinomycetota > Actinomycetes > Propionibacteriales > Nocardioidaceae > JBOHDW01. Next base: position 1,288 of record JBOHDW010000283.1, read on the forward strand.
GTCGTCGACATGGCTGACCAAGCGCCGGGCAGTGGACCACTGCCGCGTGCACTCGGCGCTGTGTCCGATGTCCTGACGGGCGCGCTTCAGAAGTCCCGTTTCAACCGGTCACACGACTGATCCAGTCGCGGTTGGGGATCGCGCGTCCGTGCCCATCACGGGTCGCCATCATCCCTACGCGCAGGAGACGTCATGTCCGTTGTCAAGATCGACCCCAGGGGTCCGCGGTTCGTCGCGAGCCTGACCACGCTCGTGCTCGCGGTGGCGTTGGTCGCCGCACCGTCCCCGTTGACGATCGTGTTGCTCGCCGTGCAGGCGACCGTGTTCGGGATCGGTGTGGGTGGGGGGATCCAGCACACGCCGTACTCGTGGGTCTTCCGGACCTTCGTGCGGCCACGGCTGGCGGCACCTCGTGAGCTCGAGGACTCCGCACCACCCCGGTTCGCGCAGGGCCTCGGCCTCGTGTTCGCGCTCCTGGCGCTCGTGAGCTATCTGGCCGGTGCGGCACTACTCGGGTCGATTCTGACCGGGCTCGCACTGGCCGCGGCCATCCTCAATGCGGCGTTCGGCTTCTGCATGGGCTGTGAGATCTACCTCCTGCTCAAGCGGCTGACGCCCGCAACCATCACGCACACTCCAAGCACCGCAACGAAAGGTTAGTCATGAGCCGCGAAACTTCACTGGTCACCGCCGACTGGGTCGAGCAGCACCTCGACGACCCGTCCATCGTCCTCATCGAGGTCGACGAGGACACCTCGGCGTACGGCAAGGGCCACATCCGGGGGGCCATCAAGCTCGACTGGACCACCGATCTGCAGGACCAGGTACGCCGGGACTTCGTCAACAAGGCCCAGTTCGAGACGCTGTTGTCGGAGAGGGGAGTCGCCAACGACCAGACGGTCGTGTTGTACGGCGGCAACAACAACTGGTTCGCCGCCTACGCGTACTGGTACTTCACGCTCTACGGGCACGCCGACGTCCGGCTGCTCGACGGTGGCCGCAAGAAGTGGGAGCTCGACAGCCGTGAGCTCACCACCGACGCGCCCTCCCGCACCGCCACGACCTACTCCGCGCAGGAGCAGGACCGCTCCATCCGGGCCTTCCGCGACGAGGTTGTCGCCGCGATCGGCGTGCAGAACCTCGTCGACGTCCGCAGCCCCGACGAGTACGCCGGCCGGTTGCTGGCACCGGCACACCTCCCCCAGGAGCAGGCGCAACGGGCCGGGCACATCCCGACGGCGTCGAACGTGCCGTGGAGCAAGGCCGCCAACGACGACGGGACGTTCCGTTCAGACGACGAGCTGAAGCAGATCTACAGCGATGCGGGCGTCGACTGGTCGAAGGACACGATCGCCTACTGTCGGATCGGCGAGCGCTCGAGCCACACGTGGTTCGTGCTCAAGGAGCTCCTCGGTGAGCCCAACGTGAAGAACTACGACGGCTCGTGGACCGAGTACGGTTCGCTGGTCGGCGTTCCGGTCGAGCTCGGGGAGGCCAAGTGACCGCGGGCTGCGGAGCACCGGCACCCGGCGCCGTCAACGTCGTCGACTACGACGGCCAGGCGGTCGTCGAGGGCCACGCACTGGCCGGTGGCACACCGGTCACCACGGGCTATGCC
>JBOHDW010000284.1:0-2577 GCA_050700795.1 Nocardioidaceae bacterium
TCACCACCGGGCTAACCACCGGGCTCACCACCGGGCTCACCGGCGGAAGCCGCACTCCCTCTGGGCGACCGGCCCGGCCGCGACCCGGGCCGCCGTACGACGCGCGGTCGTCGCGGCCGCCCATCGCCACCACGTCGGGCCGAACCTCGCGCTCGCGGTGGCCTGGCAGGAGTCCGGCTGGCAGCAGCGCCGGATCTCGACCGCGCACGCGATCGGGGTCATGCAGGTGCTCCCGTCGACCGGGCGATGGGTCTCCTCGGTCCTCGGGCGCCGGCTGGACCTCTACCGGCTGCACGACAACGTCACCGCCGGGGTCTACCTGCTGCACCTGCTGCACTCGGCGACCCCGCGGCACGCGCTCGCGGACTACTACCAGGGGTCCGGCTCCGTGCACGCCCACGGCCGGTACCCCTCGACCCGCCACTACATCGCCACCGTGATCGCGCTGCGGGACCGGCTGCGGCACGGCTGGAGCCCCGAGAAGTAGGGACAGACGGGGTGATACCCGCCACGCCGACCGCTCGACCAGCGCGTTGATGGCCCGAGCGGCCACCTAAACTCGTCGGGTCGGGCTCTTCCCCTCGCCCGGCCGATCCGTCGCGCAGGGGTGGGAGGCAGACCGACGTGGAGAGCCGCGTGTCCGACCCCGTCATCGGTCGCGTCCTCGACGGACGCTACCGAGTCGGACCGCGCATCGCCCGCGGCGGCATGGCCACCGTCTACGAAGCCACCGACCTGCGACTCGACCGGGTCGTCGCGCTGAAGGTGATGCACGCCAACCTCGGCGACGACGACGACTTCGCCGGCCGGTTCGTGCGCGAGGCCCGCTCGGCGGCCCGTCTGTCCCACCCTAACGTGGTCGGCGTCTTCGATCAGGGCGACGACGACGGCACCGTCTTCCTGGTGATGGAGTACATCCCCGGCCACACGCTGCGGGACCTGATCCGCAAGGAGTCGCCGCTCGCCCCGGCGAAGGCGCTCACCCTGATCGAGCCGGTCCTCTCCGCGCTGGCCGCGGCGCACGAGGCCGGGATGATCCACCGCGACGTCAAGCCCGAGAACGTGCTGCTCGCCGACGACGGCCGGATCAAGGTCGCCGACTTCGGGCTTGCCCGGGCGGTCAGCGCCGAGACCCAGCACACGGCCACCGGTGGGGTGCTGATCGGAACCGTCTCCTACCTCTCCCCCGAGCTCGTGGTCGACGGCCGGGCGGACGCGCGTTCGGACGTGTACGCCGCCGGCGTACTCCTCTACGAGATGCTCACCGGCCGCAAGCCGCACGAGGGCGACTCCCCCATCCAGATCGCCTACAAGCACGTGCACGAGGACGTGCCCCCACCCTCGCGGGAGCTCCCCGGCATCCCGCCGTACGTCGACGCGCTGGTGGCCCGCGCCACCGCCCGTGACCGCGAGCTGCGCCCGGCGGACGCTCGGGTCATGCTGCACCAGGTACGCCGCGTGCGCGCCGCGCTCGACCACGGGGTCCTCGAGGACCCCGACCTCACCGCGGACCTGGTTCCGACCGCCCCCGTACACACCGATCCCGACTTCATCGACTACGTGACCGAGGACTCGCCCCGGATCGTCGAGCCGGCCGCCTTCGTCGCGGAGAACACCTCGACGATCGACCGGCCGATGCTGCCGGCCCAGCGACCAGGGGGGCCGCCGGCCGCCGTACGACCACGGCCGGTCCGGCCGCCACGCCGGTCGCGTCGTGGGCCGGTGCTGCTGATCGCCGTACTCCTGCTGGCCGTCCTCGCCGGGCTCGGGGGCTGGTGGTTCGGGGTCGGCCGCTACACCTCGACGCCCGGCCTGATCAACATGAGCAAGGCGTCGGCCGAGGCGAAGGTCGAGTCGCTGGGGCTGCACTTCAAGGTCGGCAAGCTGGCCTTCTCCGAGACGATCGCCGCCGGCTCCGTGGTCGGCACCTCCCCGGCACCGGGTTCGCGGATCCTGAAGCACGGCACGGTCACCGCGACGATCTCCGAGGGGCCGGAGCGCTACCAGGTGCCGATCCTGCGCGGGATGAGCATCGACGACGCGCAGCAGGCGCTGACCGCGACCCACCTGAGCTACGGCCGCAGCACCTTCAAGTACGACGCGAAGATGGCCAAGGGGAAGGTGCTCCGCTCCACCCCGCCGCATGGCAAGCAACTGCGCCGCGGCACCGCGGTCGACCTCGTTGTGAGCCGTGGACCGCGACCGATCCAGGTGCCCAACTTCACCAACCAGGACGCCAAGAAGGCCGCGCACGAGCTGCGCAAGCTCGGCTTCAAGGTCGAGGTCACCCGCGCGAACAGCCTGACGGTGGCGGCGGGGGTGGTGATCACCCAGAACCCCGCCGATGGCACCCTGTTGAAGGGCGGCACCGTGGCGCTGCAGGTCTCCAAGGGGCCGGTGATGGTGCAGGTACCCGACGTCGTGCAGAGCGGCAAGGACGATGCGATCGCGACGCTCACCGCGGCCGGCTTCCAGGTCGACGTGGAGCACTCGTCGGTCTATGTCGGGCTGGGGTACGTCGTGAGCCAGAGTCCGTCCGGTGGGGCGATGGCCCCCCAGAACAGCACGGTCATCATC
>JBOHDW010000285.1:0-5656 GCA_050700795.1 Nocardioidaceae bacterium
GTGGTGGGCGAGTCGGGGATCGGCAAGTCGCGGCTGCTCGAGGAGGCGGCGGGGCTGGCCTCCGAGCTCCTGGTCATCTCGGTCGCCTGCGACGAGTACGAGTCGTCCACGCCGTACCACAGCATCCGGCTCCTGATGCGGGACCTGCTGGGGATCAGGCCCGGGCTCGAGACCACCGCGGTCCAGCAGCGACTCGACGACCGGGTCCGTGACAACGACCCGGCGCTCGAGGACTGGTTGCCGCTGCTCGGGACCGTCCTCGATGTCCCGATACCGGACAACGAGCACACCAGCGGGCTCACCGACGAGTTCCGCAAGAGCCGGGTCGACCGGGTCATCGTCGACGCGCTGCACACCCTTCTGCCGACCCCGACGATGCTGACCTTCGACGACGTCCAGTTCATGGACGCCGCCTCGCTCGATGTCCTGGAGGCGATCGCCAAACGGATCCATGACGAGCCGTGGCTGCTCCTGGTCGCGGCCCGCGATGAGGGCAGCGGACCCCTCGAAGGGTTCGCCACCGCGACGCTGCGTCCGACCGCGCTCTCGCTCGCGGACTCGCGCCGGCTCGTGCACGCCGTCACCGATGAGCACCCGCTGCCCACTCCGGTCATCGATGCACTGGCGGCGCGCTCGGGCGGCAACCCACTGTTCCTCGGGGAGCTGGCACACGCGTCGGGGGGTGTCGACTCCGACGACTCGTTGCCGAACTCGGTCGAGGACCTGGTGACCACGCAGGTGGACCGGTTGGCGCCGCGGGACCGCACCGTGCTTCGCTACGCCGCGGTGCTCGGCATGCGGTGCGAGACGTCGGCGCTGCGCGAGCTCGTGGCCGGACGGGCACCCGCACCGGACCGGGCGACGTTGGGCCGGCTCGCCGACTTCGTGGTCCCCGACCAGGTCGGCAGCCTCCGGTTCCGGCACGCACTGATCCGAGACGTCGCCTACCAGGGGCTGCCCTACCGCACCAGGAGGGTGCTGCACGAGCAGGTCGCGACCAGGCTGGAGAGCACGGCCACCGGGTCGAGCCCCGAGCTGCTCTCCTACCACTTCTTCCACGCCGGCCGGTTCGACAAGGCCTGGTCGTACTCGACGTACGCCGGCAGGCAGGCGCGTGCGAAGTACGCGAACCAGGAGGCGGTCGACCTCCTCACCCGGGCGGTCGAGGCCGAGCGCCGGGCGCCCACCGGGATGGTCGCCCCCCAGGAGCTCGGGGTGGTCCACGAGGACCTCGGCGACATCTGGTTCCGGATCGGCCTCTCCGAGGAGGCAGCGGAGGCGTACCGGAAGGCGCGGCGCGAGCTGCGCGGCGATCCCGTCTCGGAGGCGCGGGTCGTCGCCAAGCAGGCGCGCGTCGACCAGCGGCTGAGCAAGCTGCCGCAGTCCCTGAGGCGGGTGACCCAGGCGCTGCGAGCGCTCGAGCCGGTCGAGGGCGCCACCGCACACGCGGCCCGCTCCGGCCTCGCGATGCGCTACGCCATCAGCCGCTTCAGTCAGGGCCGGGTCAACGAGGCGATCACGTGGGGGGACCGCGCGGCCCGGGAGGCCGAGGAGGCGGTGGACAGGGCGACGCTGGCGCACGCCTACGCGACCCTGCACGGCATCTACGTGGCGGCCGAGCGCGTCTCCCCGATGCCGTACGGCGAGATCGCCCTCCAGGCCTACACCGAGATCGGGGACCTCTACGGGCAGGCCGACTGCACCAACAACCTGGCGGTGGCGGCGCTGAACGAGAACCGCTGGCCGGAGGCCGCGGACCGCTTCGGGGCGGCTGCGGAGATCTATCGTCGTGTCGGCGACTCGCAGGGCGAGGGGATCGCGATCTTCAACCGGGCCGAGGTGCTGGTCCGGCAGGGGCACCTGGACCGGGTCGAGGCGTTGCTCGAGGAGGCGATGTGGACGGCCCGCTCGGTCTCCGACCAGGATCTGGTGGCGCTCGTGCTGCGGGAGATGGGGCGCGTTCGCTGCCGGACCGGCGATTTCGACGACGGCCTCGAGCGGCTGGCGCAGGCGCGGGCGATCTTCCTCGACCTCGACGAGGTCGCCGAGGTGCCGGCCGTCGACGTGGCGGTCTGCGAGGCGCTGATGCTGCGCGGCTCCGGACATGAGTGTCTGGAGGCCACCGCCCCGCTGCTCGCGGCCGACGACCTGTGGCTGCAGGCGACGGTGCGATGGATCCGCGGCTTCGCGCACCTGGCGCTCGACGAGTCGTCCGCCGCCGAGACCGAGCTCATCGCCGGGTCAACGATCGCGACCGAGCTCGACGACCCCTACGCCTCGGCGCTGTGCCTGTTGGGGCTGTCCATGGCGCGCGGCTCCGACCCGGGCGCGGACGAGCGCGCCGACGAGCTGCTTGCCGGGCTAGGCGTCGTCGCGGTCCCGGTGCCGGGACCGCGCTCCACCCTGCGAGCGGCGACGGTCAGGGGAACCTGATCTTCGCGTCGTTGACGAACAGCAGGTAGAGCAGGGTGTCGCCGGCGTTGCTGCGATGGCTCTGCACGTAGTCCACGCAGAACTGCTGGCCGGCTCCGACTGCGCCCTTGCTCGGGCAGGCGGGGGCCGTTTCGTCGCCGAGGCCCGGTCCCAGGTTGACCACGAGGTGATAGCTCTTGATCGAGCCGCCCTGACAGAGCGACTTGTCGCAGGTCATCACGAGCGTGGCGGGGTGTTGTCGGTCCGTGTTGAGGCTCAGGATCGCTTGGATGAACGAGCCCGAGCAGTCGGAAAGGCCAGAACAGACACCCTGAGACAGGAAGATGTCGCTGTCCGAGGCACCCGAGGGCAGCAGCAGCGTCCCGCACACGGGGTCTGCGGGGGTCGCATCGCAACCGTTCGAGGTCGTGGTGCCGCCGATCGAGCTCACCGGCGTTCCCTGCGCGAACGACTGGGCCGCGGAGAGCACGTCGAAGGGGGCCGAGCTACCGCTGATGGTGCTCGAGTCCGAGGCCGTGGCGGTCGCCGCCAGAACCACGCCGTTCGCTCCATGCCCGAGCGTGACACCGGTGAACGTCGCGGTCGTGGCTCCGGCTGGCAGGGCCATGGTTGCGAGCACCCCGGCGTCGGGACCGTTCGTCGCGGACAGGCTGATCGAGCCGGCGTGGTAGGGGCACTGGAACGCCGCGGTCCCGGTCGAGTCCTCGAGGCTCAGCTGCACGGTGAACGGCGTGCCCGCAGCGATGTACACCAAGGTGCCGTTCCCCGAGCCTGCGGTGTCGGGCAGGGTGACACCGGGTGTGCTGATGCTGGTGAACGCGATCTGGGTCGCCGGCGCCGGGTCGTCTGCGTCGCAGTCGTTGTCGTTCCCGTTCGCGTTCGCCGTCGGTATCGCGAGCATCGACATCACGAGCACCGCGGCGAACGTCGCCAGCACGGCAGGCCAGAGCTTCTTCATTGATGCCCCCTCCGGGCCCGACCCCCCAGTCGGTGATGGGTGGACAAAGTGACCACCCGGAGACTCACGCTAGGGGGACTCGGCCGGTGCGGCAATGACCCGATCGGGTGGTCGCGCGTGGTGTGTCGAGGCGCCGACGCCACTCACTTCCCGGGGTTCGTCTCCCTGCCGCACTCCGGACAGGTACCGAAGATCTCGAGCGTGTGGCTGACGCCGGTGAAACCGTGGGCGGCGGCGACCGCGTCCGCCCACCGTTCCACGGTCGGCCCCTCGACCTCGACGGTTCGCCCGCATGCCCGGCAGACGAGGTGATGGTGGTGACGGGCGCTGCACCGCCGGTACAGCGCCTCGCCGTCGCCGGTCCGCAGCGTGTCGACCTCACCGGTGTCGGCCAGTGCCTGCAACGTCCGGTAGACCGTCGACAGCCCGACGTTCTCGCCCCCGCGTCGCAACAGGTCGTGGATCTCCTGGGCGCTGCGGAAGTCGTCGACCTCGTCGAGGCAGGCGGCGACCGCGCGGCGCTGCCGGGTCGGACGACTGCCTTCGGGAAGCCGAGGGTCAGTGCTCGTCATAGTGGCTCCCATGCTCCGCGTGGCGGTGGCCCTCGTGCACGTAGTCGACATGGTCGCCGTGACGGACCGCGGTGTGCCCACAGTCCTCGCCATGCTGGTGCTCGTGCTGCTCGGGTACGGCGAGATGGGCCGACTCGTCGGACGGTGCCTCCTCGAACGGTACGGCGAGCCGCTGCCGGCGTCGTACCCACATCCCGAAGGGGTACGCCGCCACGAACCCGGCCAACGAGAGCAGCACGATCGTCGCGCCCGGCGGGACGTCCACGAAAGCGGAGGTGACCACCCCGGCGATCGACGCGACAAGGCCGAGTCCCATCGCGGCGAGCATCGTCGACCGGAAGCCGCGGGAGAGCTGCTGCGACGTCGCGACGGGGACCACCATCAGCGCGCTGACCAGGAGCAGGCCGACGGTGCGCATCGCGACGCTGACGCTGACCGCTGCCAGCACCGCAAGCAGCACGCTGTAGAAGCGCACCGGGATGCCGGAGACCTTGGCGTACTCCTCGTCGAGGCAGAGCGCGAACAGCTGCGGCATCAGCCCCACGCCCAGCACGATGACGGCGAGGGCGAGCCCGACGGCGACCCACATGTCCGAGGGCGAGATCGTGGTGATCGAGCCGAAGAGGTACTGCTGCAGGGTGAACGCGCCGTTGCCGGCCAGGTTGATCAGGAAGACGCCGCCGGCGATCCCTCCGTAGAACAGCAGGGCCAGGGCGACGTCGGCGCTGGCGCGGCCACTGATCCGGATCAGCTCGATGGTCAGGGCGCCGAGGATCGCGATCACGATCGCGGTGAACGTCGGGGAGGTGCCGGTGAGCAGGCCGAGCGCGACGCCGGTGACGGAGATGTGGCCGATGCCGTCGCCGAGGAGGGCCAGCCGCCGCTGGACGAGGTAGGTGCCGACGACGGGCGCGGCCAGTCCGGTGAACAGGGCCGCGACGAGCGCCCGGACCACGAAGTCGAGGGTGAGGACGCTCACCTGTCCTCCAACGGGGCGCGGATCTGCGGGATCGAGTCCGGGACGTGGCCGGCCGTCGGGTAGTGGTGGCCGTGGTCCCCCTGCGCCATCGCCAGTGGGGCTCCGTCATAGGCGAGCCGGCCGTCGCGCAGCACCACCGTGCGCTCGATCATCGACCGGAACGGCCCGAGCTCGTGCAGGACCACCACCACCGTCGCGCCGCGTTCGACCAGCATCCGCAGCGAGTCCGCGATGGCCTGCTGGCTCTCCAGGTCGACTCCGGCGAGCGGTTCGTCGAGGAGGTACAGCTCGGGGTCGCCGGCCAGCGCCCGGGCGATGAGCACGCGCTGCTGCTGGCCCCCCGAGAGCGCGGAGACCTTGTCGTTGGTCCGGTCGGCCAGCCCCACTGCGGTGATCGCCTCGATGACGGCCACCCTCCCTTGGCGGTCGAGCGGTCGGAACGGCGTACGCCGGGAGAGGCGGCCGGCCGAGACGACCTCGCGGACGGAGGCTGGAACGCCCGATGCGGCGGTCGGCCGTTGCGGGACGTAGCCGACCCGGCTCCACTCGTGGAAGTCGGGAACCGGCCTTCCGAAGAGGGAGACCGTCCCGCGGGTGACGGGCACCAGCCCGATGGCGGTGCGCACCAGCGTCGACTTTCCGGAGCCGTTCGGCCCCAGCACCGCGACCACCTCGCCGGGCGAGACGGTCAGGTCGATGCCGCGCAGCACCGGC
>JBOHDW010000286.1:0-3014 GCA_050700795.1 Nocardioidaceae bacterium
ACCCGGAGCCCGGTCATCAGCTCGACCTGAAGGGCCGCCTGGTGGACCAGGAGGTCGAGCCCCGAGACCACGGGTACGCCGAGGGCCGCTGCCCGTTCGGCGACCGGTGTCGGCCAGGGGTGGTACCCCACGTCGAAGACGAGCCTCGCCGCCTCGACCGCGGCCAGCATCCCCGCGTCCTGGGCCGAGGCGGGAACGGTGCTGACCAGGAGGTCGTACGACGCGGCCGGAACCCCGGCCGTGTCCGACACCCGCACCCGGTCCCGACCGAACAGCCCCTCGGCCAGGGTCACGGTGTCCCGGGCGCGTTCGAGGTCGCGCACCACGAACGTGACGACGCTCGCCCCCATCTCGGCGACGGCCAGCACCAGCGACGCCGCGGTGGCTCCCCCACCCACGACCAACACGGAACCGACCGGGTCGGCGTACCGCTCCCGCACCGCGGCAACCGCCCCGGGCACGTCGGTGTTGTCCCCCCGGCGCCGCCCTGCGTCGAGCAGCACGGTGTTGGCGGCTCCGGCCCGCTGGGCGACCTCGCTGACCTCGTCGAGCAGCGGCAGCACGGCCCGCTTGAGCGGCATCGTCAGCGACACGCCCCGCCACGACCGGTCAAGCCCGTCCAGGAAGGCGGCGAGCCCGTCCGCACCGACCTCGACGGCCTGGTAGCTCCAGTCGAGTCCCAGGGCGTCGTACGCCGCGCGGTGCAGCGCCGGCGACAGCGAGTGTGCGATCGGCGAGCCCAGCACCGCGCAGCGCATGGTCAGCAGACGTCCGAGGTCTGGCAGTACTGGGTGTACTCCGCCTTGTACTGCAGGAACGTCGAGTAGCTGGCGGTGAACTTCGTCTTGCCGGTGCGGGGGTTGGTGGTGACGAAGTACAGCCAGTTGCCCGGGGCCGGGGTCAGCGCAGCCCGGATCGCCTGGTCCCCGGGCGCCATGATCGGCGTCGGCGGCAGCCCCTTGTTCCGATAGGTGTTGTACGGCGAGTCGATGTGGGTTTGGTCGATCGTGGTCGACAAGATCCCCTTCTTCTTGAGCAGGTAGTGGATCGTCGAGTCGAACTGCAACGGCATCCCCTGCTCGAGGCGGTTGTAGATCACCCGGCTCACCTTGCCGAAGTCGGGGGCGTTGCGCGCCTCGGCCTGGATCAGCGAGGCGACGATGACCAAGTCGTACTCCGAGTGCCCGAGGGTCGAGGCGCGACCGGCGAGGTCGGCGCCGGTGGCACTCTGCTTGAAGCGGCTGACCATCGTGGCGAGCATGGTGGTCGGGGTCGCGTTCGGCGGGAACGGGTAGGTCGCCGGGAACAGGAACCCCTCCTCGCTCCCCTTGGCGTACGCCGGCAGGCCGATCGACGACGGCTTCGCGAGCACGGCCTTGAACTGGGCGGTGGAGAAGTTCGTGTGCGCGACCAGGCGCGCCACGATCTGGCTCACCGTGAACCCCTCGGGGATGGTCACCAGGGTCTGCACCAGGTTGTGCGGATCCTCGAGCACGACGAGCGCCGCGCTCGCCGACATGTGTCTCTTGAGCTGGTAGAAGCCGAACTGGATACCGGTCGACTTCGGGTCGTTGCGGGCCGCGTCGGTGAACGCGCCCGCGCTCTTGATCACGTCCTTGGCCTTGAGCGTCGAGGCGATGTCCGATGCCGTCGCCCCCGACTTCACCTCCACCAGGACGGTGCCGGTGCCGTTCCCGGAGTAGTCGTCGGGGCTCGAGAGGTGGTTCTTGATCGCCTGCGCGCCGTAGGTGAAGACGAGGTAGCCGCCCCCGACCAGGATCACCAGCGCCACCAGCACCGGCAGGCAGCCCCGAACCCGGCCACGCCGGCGCTCGGGGCGATGGCGACCACCGCCCCCATGGGATCCCTGTTCGAGCTCACTCACCGCAGTGGGTCACCTGCCTCCGGTTGCCGTTGGTGCATCGCCCCCGGCACTCGCCGCGAGCAGCTCCCCCGGCGCGATCCCCGTCGCACGTTCGCCGTCCAGTGCATTCTGCAAGATCACGACCGCCGCCGCCTGATCCACCACGGCTCGGCGTTTCTTCCCTTTTCGCCCCTGCGCACGCAGGACGGCCTCCGCGGTCACCGTGCTCAGCCGCTCGTCAAGCAGGCGGAGCGGGGTCGGGGCCGCGGCCCGGGCCAGCCGGCTCGCGAACGCGCGCACCTTGGCCGCGGCCGGACCCTCGCCTCCGGACAGGCCCCGCGGCAGTCCGACGACGATCTCGATCGCCTCGTCCTGGCGGGCCAGTCGGACCAGCCGGTCGAGGTCCCCCTTGCCGCGCGCCAGGGTCTCGACGGGCGTGGCGACCACCCCGTCGGGGTCGCAGCGCGCGACTCCGATCCGGACCTCGCCGACGTCCACCCCGAGACGCACGCCCCGTCTCACCTGGCGGTCACCGGCTCGTGGCCACTCGACCGACCTCGTGCTCCACCTCGCGCAACGCCTGGTCGACGTTGCCCACCACGCTGCCGCCCCCTTGCGCCACGTCGTCCTTGCCGCCCCCGGACCCACCGAGGGCCCCGCTCGCGACCTTGACCAGCGCATTGGCGGTGAGCCCCCACGCGCGAGCCTCGTCGTTGACCGCGACGACGACGGCGGGCTTCTCGTCGTTGCGGGCGACGATCGTCACCACGCCCGGCCTCCCGACGGACAGCCTGTTGCGCACGTCGAGCGCCAGCTTGCGCGCGTCCGCCGCGGAGGCACCGTCCACGCCGCTCGCGACGAAGGCGACTCCGTAGACGTCGCTCGCGGCGGCGGCCAGCTCCCCGCCGGCGGCCAGCAGCCGCTCGGTGTGGAACCGATCGATCTCCTTCTCGGCCTCCCTGACCCGCTCGACGAGGTCGTGCACGCGTTCGGGCAGCTCCTCGGGCCTGGCCTTCAGCGCCTCGCTGAGCTGCGCGACCAGAACGTGCTCGCGGGCCAGGAACTGGTAGGCGTCCGCACCGACCAGCGCCTCGACACGGCGTACGCCGGAGCCGATCGACGCCTCACCGAGCAGCTTGACCAGGCCGAG
>JBOHDW010000287.1:0-5399 GCA_050700795.1 Nocardioidaceae bacterium
GGTGGATCCTGGCGCACCTCGACACTGGCCAACCGGAGCAGCAGGCGGGCGTCCTCGGTCATCGACTCCACCACGGCCTCGGGCGTCGACAGAGTCTGCGCCCGCACCGCCGCGTCGAACAGAACCGTCAGCCGTCGAGCGTTCTCCGTGCCTCGCACCACGGCCCGGGTCGCGACGAGAAGGGTCGCGAGTGGGACGGCCAGGAGGATCAGCGTCCACCCGGGCAGGGCCCGGACGACAACCGCTCCCAGGTAGCCCAAGGAGTCGAACGGGACGAAGCAGCCGACCGCGATCAGCGTGCCGCGCTGCAGCAGCAGCTCGCGGAGGGGGTCGCCCCTCTGCAGGTGGATGTAGAGCGCGGTGATCAGGAAGTCGATGAAGAAGTACGCCGTGGCGGCGAGGAAGACGCCGAGGAGCTCTCGCGGCGTCCCGGTGTGCGAACCGCGCACCAGGGTGATCATCAGGGCGGAGACGGCTCCGCCGATGGTGCCGACCCCGATGTTGAACGCCTTGTAGACGGGGCGCTTGTCGGCGGTCGCCTGGGTCAGCACCACGCCGAGTGCCCAGAACACCACCGCCTGCTCGAGGGGGGCGGTGCACAGCAGGAACATCAGGATGCTCGAGTCGAAGCCGACCTCGATGCCGCCGTCGCCGCGGTCGAGGACCATCGGGAACCGGGCGATGATCACGATCAGCGGAACCGTCAGCAGCGCGATGGTCTTGATGGGGTGGTGGTTGACGAGCATGAGTACGGCGCAGGCGGCCACGCACGAGAGCCCCACGACGAGCACGACGTAGGGGAATAGGCGGCCCGCCAGTCGTTCCTGGCCGGGGTCAACCTGGCTCATGCGGCTCCTCCCGGGGGGCTCAGACTCCTGCACGCCAATTCGAGTATCGGGCATCGAGGGCCGCTACCGGACGGTTTTTGGTCAGTCGACGTCGGAGCTGCCGGGGTCGGCGAACGGCACCGTCTCGCGCAGGAAGTGCCGGAGCTCGAGGAACTGCTCGAGCTGCGCCCGATGCTCGTCGCAGGCGAGCCAGCTCTTGCGGCGGTCGGGGGTGTGCAGCCGGGGGTTGTTCCAGCGCAGGTCCCAGGTAGCCGGTCGGCGGCAGCCCCGCGCCGAGCAGATCGGGGAGGGCCGGCTCATCTCGACCCCCCCGGAACCGGAACTGGTGCCGGACGACCACGGGGGAAGTCGTCCGGCACCGCCGGAAAGCAGCGCTCGGACGGGGGATGCCGAACGTGCATCATCCGGGATTCTTACACGATCGACCGTCGGCGCCAACCGCCTCCCGACCGCTATGTCCGGGTGGTCCGATCCATCATGGTTCGTCGTGCCTGGGCTCCTCCAGCGCTCCCTTCGGCCTCGGAACGACCGGTTCGGGTCCGCCCGGGTCGGTGGTCGCGCCGGTGTTGGCCATCACCACCGCGACGTAGGGGAGCACGAACGACGCGGCCAGGAGCACCCACATCCACCAGTGCCCGATGCTGAGCACGGCCAGCACGAAGCAGGCCGTGCGGATCCCCATCGAGATCATGTAGCGGCGTTGCCGGTGGCCGAGGTCGACACTGTGCCCCTGTGCCGCGGAGGTGATGCGGACCGCGTCCGGCTGCTTGCGGGCCATGACTCCACCGTACGCCGCGACGCTGCCCACCAAAGTCCGCATACGATCGGGCCGACCACCACAAGCGAGGAGAGCCATGTCCAACCGCACCTACCGGGTCACCGAGATCGTCGGCACGTCGCCCGAGGGGATCGACCAGGCGATCAGGAACGGCGTCGAACGGGCCTCCCGCACGCTGCGTCACCTCGACTGGTTCGAGGTCAGCCAGGTGCGCGGGCAGGTGAAGGACGGCGAGGTCGAGCACTTCCAAGTGGGGCTCAAGGTCGGGTTCCGGCTCGAGGACGATTGATGCGATAGCGTCCGGGCGTGAGCAGATCCGTACTCGTCACGGGCGGAAATCGCGGCATCGGGAGGGCCATCGCCGAGGCGTTCGTGCTCGCCGGTGACAAGGTCGCGGTGACCCATCGCTCGGGGGAGCCGCCGGCCGGCGCCCTCGGGGTGCGGTGCGACGTGACCGACCCGGCTCAGGTCGAGGCGGCGTTCGCCCGGGTCGAGGAGGCGAACGGTCCGGTCGAGGTGCTCGTGGCCAATGCCGGGGTCACCGCCGATAACCTGGTGCTCCGGATGACCGAGGAGGAGTGGTCCACGGTCATCGAGACGAACCTGTCCGGCTCGTTCCGGGTCGCCAAGCGCGCCGCGAAGGGGATGCTCCGGTTACGGCGGGGGCGGCTCATCTTCATCTCCTCCGTGGTGGGGCTGCTCGGCTCTGCTGGTCAGGTGAACTACGCCGCCAGCAAGGCCGGCCTGGTCGGGATGGCCCGTTCCCTCGCCCGCGAGCTCGGCAGCCGCTCGATCACCGCCAACGTGGTGGCGCCGGGGTTCATCGAGACGCAGATGACCGCCGTGCTGCCCGACGAGAAGAAGGCCGAGTACCAGGCCCAGATCCCGCTTCGACGCTATGGCTCGGTCGAGGAGGTCGCCGCGGTGGTTCAGTGGCTCGCCTCCGACGGCGCGGCGTACGTGACGGGTGCGGTGATCCCGGTCGACGGTGGCCTGGGCATGGGGCACTAGAGCAGGACCTAGAGCAGGACCAAGAGCAGGGCAAGAACCGAGAGAGGGACCGGCGGATGGGCATCGTGGAGGGCAAGCGGATCCTGGTCGCCGGCGTCACGCTCGACACCTCGATCGGGTTCGCGACGGCGAAGGTGGCCCAGGAGCAGGGAGCCACCGTGCTGATCTCGAACTTCGGCCGGGCGCTCGGCATCACCCGGCGGATCGCCAAGCGCCTGCCGATGGAGCCGCCCGTCCTCGAGCTCGACGTCACCGACCCGGACCATCTTGCCCGGCTGCCGGAGCTGGTGAGCGAGCACGTGGACGGCCTCGACGGCCTGGTCCACTCCATCGCCTACGGCAACCCGGAGACGATTCTGGGCGGGAAGTTCCTCACCGGCCCTTGGGAGGACGTCGCCCAGGCAGTGCACGTCTCGGCGTACTCCCTCCAGGCACTGACCGTCGCGTGCCTGCCGCTGATGGCTCCCGGGGGCAGCGTCGTGGGGATGACCTTCGACGCCTCCGTGGCCTGGCCCGGCTACGACTGGATGGGGTTCGCCAAGGGCGCGCTCGAGTCGTGCAACCGCTACCTGGCCCGGGATCTGGGACCGATGGGGATCCGGTGCAACCTGGTCAGCGCCGGGGCGCTGAAGACCCTGGCCGCGAAGGCCATCCCGGGCTTCGAGCGCTTCGAGGAGGAGTGGGCCAAGCGGGCGCCTCTCGGGTGGGACCTCGACGACCTCGAGCCCACGGCGCGCACGGTAGTGGCGCTGCTGAGCGACTTCCTGCCCAAGACGACCGGAGAGATCGTGCACGTCGACGGCGGCTACCACGCCATGGGGGCGTGAGTGGCCGGTAGCGTTCCGCCGTGACGTCAGGACCGACCGCCCTGCTGGAGCTGCGGGTTCTCGAGGGCCCGAACCTGTACTTCCCGCGCGCGGCGATCAAGCTCACCCTCGACGTGACCGGACTCGTCGACGCGTCCGAGGACACCGCGCTGCGGCTCGCCCAGCGGATCGGGCTGGGCCGCAGCCGTCCCGGTGAGCCGGGGAGCGGGTTCCGCCAGCGCTTCGCGGTGCGGGCCGTCGCTCGCCTCGTGCGGCAGGTCGCCGCCGAGGCCGGCACGACCCGGCTCGGGGTGCGGGTGCGGACGACGAACGACCTGCGCCGGCTGGTGGTGGCCTACCCCTGGAACCATCGCAACCGCGCCGAGGCCCTCGGGGCGGCGGTGGCCGAGGTGCTGGACGCGCTGCCGGCCCGAGACCTCGAGGGGCTGGTCGGGCGCGCCGCCGACCGGGTGCGCGGCAGCGAGGCGGGTCCGCGGCCGACGACCCTGCGTCCACGGGTGCCGGTCGTGGCGGTGACCGGGACGAACGGCAAGACCACCACGTCGCGGATGATCGCCCACATCGCGCGGGCGAACGGCCTGCACGTCGGCTGGTCGAGCACGGACGGGATCTACGTCGACGGGGTGCTGGTCGAGGCCGGTGACTACTCCGGTCCGAGTGGCGCGGGCCGGGTCCTGGCCAACCCGCAGGTCCAGCTGGCGGTCACGGAGACCGCCCGGGGAGGGATCCTGCTCAAGGGGATCGGGGTGACCTCCAACGACGTCTCCGTGTTCACCAACGTCTCCGCCGACCACCTCGGCCTGCAAGGGATCGACACCCTCGACCAGCTCGCGGAGGTCAAGAGCGTGGTCTGCCGGATCACCAAGCCCTCGGGGTGGGCGGTGCTCAACGGTGACGACCCCCGGGTCTTCGCCGTACGCCAGACGGTGCGGGCCCGGCCCTGGGTGTTCTCGCGGCACCCCGATTCGCCCGCGGTCCGGGAGACCCTCTCCGAGGGCGGACGGGCCACCACCGTCATCGACGGCTGGCTGTCCGTGCTCGTGCCGAACGCGGACCCCGACCCGCTGGTGGAGATCGCGGACGTGCCGATGACGCTGGGGGGACTGTCGCGGTACAACGTCGAGAACACCCTCGCCGCCGCCTCCGCGGCACTCGGCCTGGGCATCGCCGTCGGCGTCGTGGTCGAGGGGCTGACCACGTTCCGTCCCGACCCGGAGCACAACCCGGGCCGGATGAACTGCTTCAGCCGGGGCGACGTCACGGTCGTCGTGGACCTCGCCCACAACGAGGCCGGCCTGGCGGCGCTGCTGGAGATCATGGCCGGTCTGCGCCGCCCCGGGGCGCGGCTGCTGCTCGGGCTCGGGGCCGTCGGAGACCGGCAGGACGAGGTGGTCGAGGCGCTCGGGGAGATGGCGGCCCGCGACGCCGACGTCGCCGCGGTCGGGCACAAGGAGAAGTACCTCCGCGGCCGGACTACGGAGGGGCTGGACGCGCTCTTCCAGCGCGGCGCACAACATGTCGGGGTCGGGTACCTCGCGTCGTACCCGACGGAGCAGGGGGTTCTGGAGGCACTCGTCGCCCAGGCGCACCCCGGCGACGTCGTCGGGCTGATGTGCCACGCCGACAGGTCGGGCGTCTATGGCTGGTTGGCCGGCGCCGGGTTCACCGTCGATGACCCGGTGACCCTGCTGGCAAAGGTGCGGGCCGCGCGCGGAGGATGACCGCTCGCCGGCGGGGCCCCGTTCGGCCGGCCTGCATTACGGCGTCGGGCCGGTGGCGGGTTTGTTCCACAGCACACGGGCCGGCGCCGCCGGCGGCTGGCTTTCCGGGCCGGTTCGGCCGCGTAACGGGGGCTGTGCTTGGTTGCCCGGGTGAACAGCTGCGGAACGATACGGCTCCAGAACGTGGTCGCGGGCAGCCGTACCGTTCCACAGC
>JBOHDW010000288.1:0-5840 GCA_050700795.1 Nocardioidaceae bacterium
GCGACCGGTCGTGTCGAGCAGCCCGACACGGAAGAGTTCCGAGACCGCATCGACCAGCCCGGAGCCGCAGATGCCGCGTGCCTCGGTGTCCCCGATGACCCCGAGCTCGACCCCGTCGTCGCCGAGCCTGATCACCTCGATCGCGCCGTCTGCGGCCCGCATCCCGCAACGGATGGCACCGCCCTCGAAGGCGGGCCCCGCCGGAGCCGCGGTGGACAGGATCTTCTCCCCGTCGCTCAGCACGATCTCGCAGTTGGTGCCGACGTCGATGAACAGCCGCACCCGCTTGTCCCGGTCGATGCCGCTGGCCAGCATCCCGGCGACGATGTCCCCGCCGACGTAGGCCCCCAGGGACGGGAAGACGAACGCCCTCGCCCGCGGGTGGACGGCCAGCCCGAGGTCGCCCGCGAGCAGCATCGGGAACGTGTTGGTCGACATCACGAACGGGGCGACCCCCAGGGGCTCCGGGTCGATGCCCAACGCGATGGCGGTCATCGTGGCGTTGCCGGCCAGGGCCACCTCGTAGACCTCGGCCGGGTTCACCTCGCCCTCTTCGCAGACCTGCGCGGTGAGCTCGGCGAGGGTCTCGTGCGCCAGGTCGCGCAGTCGGGGCAGCGCCTCGGGATCCATCATGGTCGCGCTGATCCGGGTGATCACGTCCCCGCCGAA
The DNA here is from genome assembly GCA_050700795.1 of Nocardioidaceae bacterium. Taxonomy (GTDB): domain Bacteria; phylum Actinomycetota; class Actinomycetes; order Propionibacteriales; family Nocardioidaceae; genus JBOHDW01. The sequence goes on from JBOHDW010000288.1 coordinate 670, forward strand.
CGGCTGCTGCTTGTTAAGCATGCTGGCCACCGCCACCGGCGTACCTGAGGTGATGTCCAGCAGGGTCGCCACAACCGTGGTGGTGCCCAGGTCGAAGGCCAATGCGTACATCCGGGAGGTGGTGTCGCCGGCCTCGACGTCGATCAGGGCCTCGTCGATGATGACGGCGGTGACCTTGCCGTCGTTGGCGCGAACCGCGCCGGGCAGGGCTCGGATCGCGTGCAGGTCGGCGGTGAGCTCGAGGTCGTCGATCGCGTCGCGGAGCCGGGTGAGGTCGGGACGCTGGTCGGTCAGGGTCGCCTCGGTGAGCTCGACGTACCGCTTCTGTACGGCGGGCCGCAGGATCACCTGCCGACCGACTCCGAGGGTGGCCGCCTTGGGCCGGGTGGTCAGCGGGGGTACGTCGACGGTGAGGTCCGTCGTGGCCTGCGCCATGCACGCCAGCCGCCACCCGTCCTTCAGCTGGTCCGGGGTGAACGAGCGTACGTCGAGCCGGGAGATCGGCACCGAGCCGTCGACGACCTGCACCTTGCACTTCTTGCAGGTGCCGTGGCCACCACACGTCGAGTCGATCGCCAGGCCGTTCCAGCTGGCCGCGTCGAAGACGGTGACCCCGGGGGGCACCCGGACCTTCCGGCCGGAGGGGATGAACGACAGCTCGACCCGGCCCTGGCCCTCGTGGACCTGGGCCTCGCCCACGGCCGCGGGCGGGTCCATCAGCCCTTCGCGGCGCAGCCCCTCGATCGAGACGGCGTCGGGGGGTTCGGTCATCTCCGCCTCATGGGGTCACAACGTCGCGGTCTGCTCGGGTTGCTGGGTCTGCTCGGCCTGCTTGCGTCGGTGCGCCGCGATCCAGCTCCCACCCCACTCGTCGTGACAGAGCAACAGGTCGGCGCCCTTGATCGCGTTGACGATCTGCGGTGTCCGTGCGTCGGTGATCGCGCTGGTGAGTCCCGCGGTCATCGCCATCGGCAGGAACGCCGCGCCCAGGGTGTGCCGGTCAGGCATCCCGAACGAGACATTGGACGCGCCGCAGGTCATGTTCAGGCCGAACTCGGCGCGGATCCGACGCATCGTCTCGAGGGTCGTGTTGACCACCTCGGTGTCGGCCCCGATCGGCATCGCCAACGGGTCGATGACGATGTCCTCGACGGCGATGCCGTACTCCTTCGTCGCGACCTCCACGATGTGCGCGACCAGCTCGAGCCGTCGGTCCGCCTCCATGGGGATCTCCTCGGCGTCGTTCGGCAGCGCGATGATCGCGGCGTCGTACTTCTTCACGAGGGGGAGGATCGCGGCCATCCGGTCGTCCTCGGCGGTGATGGAGTTGACCAGCGCCCGCCCGTGGTACGCCGCCAGGCCGGCCTCGAGTGCCTCCACGACCGACGAGTCGATGCAGATCGGCAGGTCGGTGAGGCCCTGGACGAGGGCGATCGCCTTCGACAGCAGCTCCGGCTCGTCGGTGAGCGGGACCCCCATGTTCACGTCGAGGACGTCGGCACCGCCCGCCACCTGGGCCGCGACGTCGCGCTCGATCGCGGACATGTCACCGGCCCGCAGCTGCTCCTGGAAGAGCCGCCGGCCGGTCGGGTTGATCCGTTCCCCGATGATCACGAACCGGCGCTGGTGACCCAGCACGATCTCGTTGGTGGCGGAGCGGAGGACCGTCTCCCGAAGCGGCGCGTTCATGCGGTGACGAGGGCGCGGCGCTTGTTGAGCAGATCCTTGGCGCGCTTCACGGTCTGGGACGCGTCGGCGGCGTACCCGTCGGCGCCCACGGCGTCGGCGTACTCCTGGGTGACCGGGGCGCCACCGACCATCACGATGACCTTGTCGCGCAGGCCGGCCTTCTGCAGGGCGTTCATGTTCGCCTTGAACATCGGCATGGTGGTGGTCAGGAAGGCGGAGAAGCCGACGATGTCGGGCTCGTGCTCCACGATCGCGTCGATGAACTTCTCCGGCGCGACCTGGACACCGAGGTCGATCACCTCGAAGCCGGCGCCCTCGAGCATGATGTTGACCAGGTTCTTGCCGATGTCGTGCACGTCGCCCTTGACCGTGCCCATGACGAACTTCCCGATCGTCTGCACGCCGGTCTCCGCGAGCAGCGGGCGCAGCACCGCCATCGCGCCGGACATCGCCCGTCCGGCGATGAGCATCTCGGGCACGAAGAAGTCGCCGCGCTCGAAGCGGGCGCCGACCTCCTCGAGCGACGGGATCAGGGCGTCGAACAGGAGGCTCTGAGGCTCCATGTCCATGCCCAGTGCCTCGTGGGTCAGCTCGAGCACGCGGGGGGCGTTGCCCACCAGTGTCTCGTCGTACAGCCCCTGAAGGATCTCCTCCGGTGTCATGCCGCGCCCTCCTCGTGTGTGCGGCGGAGCAGGTCGGACAACCGGCCCGCCTGCTCGATCAGGAGCCGGCCGACCTGGCCGACCCGGTCCTGCAGTCGTGCGGTGGGACCGGAGACGCCGAGTGCGGCGATCACCGGTCCCGGTGCCGTCGGCGGCCCGGTGTGGACGGGGGCCGCCAGCGCGGTCAGCCCGACCTCGAGCTCGTCGATGGTCACGGCGTACCCCTGGCGGCGTACGACGGCGAGCTGGGTGAGCAGCTCGTCCAGCTTGGTCACGGTCCGACCGGTACGACGCTCGAGCGGCTCGTCGGGCAGCGCCAGCGCGTCGTACGCGTAGAGGACCTTGCCGAGTGAGCTGCAGTGCGCCGGCACGATGACGTCGGTCCAGTCGCGGCTGCCCAGCAGGTACGTCGAGTCGACCTGGGCGATGTGCCCGACGTTGTCCCCGCGGGGGACCCCGAGGTGCACCGTCTCGCCGGTGTGGTCTCGGACCGTCGCGAGGATCGGCGTCGCCAGCCGGACCACCTGTGGCCATGGGTCGTGGCTGGCGGCGTGCAGGGCGAACAGCGGGCCGGCGACGTACGCCCCGGAGTCGTCGCGCTCGAGCAGCCGGGTGCGTTCGAGGGCGGCCAGCAGCCGGGAGGTGGTGGAGCGGGCCAGCCCGGTCTCCTCGGTCAGCTCGGAGAAGGTCACCGGGTCGTCGGCCTGGACCACCAGCGCGACCAGGCTCGCGGCGCGGTCGACCGCCTGCGTGCCGGACGCGGCGCGTGCTCCCACATTGTGGGACTTGACTTCCACAATATGAGGCTATGATGCCGAGCAGGTCAGGTCAAGCAGCCCCCACAAGGAGACCGGGATGTTCCGCAACAAAATGCCCCGCTACGAGATCCTCTCCGAAGACGCGATGGCCGCGCTGGACAAGGGATGGCGCCGCCTGGTGAGCGAGATCGGCGTCGAGTTCGACAGCGACCGGGCGCTCGACCTGTTCCGGGCGGCCGGTCAGAGGGTGGAGGAGCAGACGGTCTTCTTCGACCCGGACTTCGTGCTGGAGCAGGTGGCCAAGGCGCCGCGCGAGTTCGACGTACAGGCGCGCAACCCGGAGCACAACATCCACATCGGCGGCGACGCGATGGCCTTCGGCGCGGTCTACGGCCCGCCGTTCGTGCGTGAGGGGCAGGTGCGGCGCGACGCGACGATGGAGGACTTCCGCAACTTCGCCAAGCTGGCGCAGTCCTTCGATGCCCTCGACTCCGCGGGCGGGATCATCTGCGAGCCCAACGACACCCCGCTCGACTCACGTCACCTGGACATGACCTACGCGCTGCAGACCCTGACCGACAAGATGTACATGGGCAATGTGGTGTCGGGCGTGAACGCCGCCGACACCATCGCGATGGGGGAGATCCTCTTCGGCGGCCGGGAAAAGATCGAGCAGACCCCGGTGTCGATCTCGCTGATCAACTGCAACTCCCCGCTGCGTTGGGACCAGCGGATGCTCGAGGCGCAGTTCGAGTACAGCGCCGCCAACCAGCCCGTCGTACTGACGCCGTTCATCCTCATGGGCGCCATGTCGCCGGTCACGATCCCGGCCGCTCTCGTGCAGCAGATCGCCGAGGCGTTGACCGGCATCTCGCTGTCTCAGCTGATCCGCCCCGGCTGCCCGGTGATCTTCGGCTCGTTCCTGTCCAACATCGACATGCAGTCGGGCTCACCGACGTTCGGCACCCCCGAGTCGGGCATCGGGCTGCTGTGCACCGGGCAGATCGCCCGCCACTTCGGGCTGCCCTTCCGCACCGGCGGCGGGCTGACCTCGTCGCAGGTTCCCGATGCTCAGGGTGGCTACGAAGCGCTGATGACGATGATGCCGACCTTCCTGGCCGGCACGAACTGGGTGATGCACGCGGCGGGCTGGCTCGAGGGTGGTCTGGTGGCCGGCTTCGAGAAGTTCATCGTCGACATCGAGATCCTGCAGATGCTCCAGGTCGAGTTCACCCCGCTCGAGATCGACGAGGGCTCCTTGGCCTTCGACGCGCACCAGGAGGTCGGCCACGGCGGCCACTTCCTGGGAGCCGCCCACACGATGGAGCGGTTCCGCACCTGCTTCTACCGTCCGCTGCTTTCCTCCTCCGACAACTACGAGCGGTGGATGCGCAACGGCGGCGAGGACGCCGCGGCCCGGGCCACGAAGATCTACCAGCGCAAGCTGGAGGAGTACCAGCCGCCCGCACTCGACGACGCGATCCGCCAGGAGCTTGAGGAGTACGTCATCCGCCGGCGCAAGGAGCTCGGCGACTAGCCTGCCCCGGCACCTCTACTCCACCCGCCGCGTCGACGCCTGCGCGGCCGGGGCCGCTCCCCGCCCGGCCGCCGAGCTGCGCAACGGTACGGCTCTCCTGGCCCAGGTCTGCCAGCCGGACCGCTCCACAGCTCGCCGATCAGTCGCACCGGGAGGGTGAGCCGGCTCCAACGCCGTACCAGCTCAGCCGCATGGGGACGGTGAGCCGGCTCCAACGCCGTACCAGCCCCGGTTTCTGTGCTGCGGTTGTGCCTACCCGGCGTCTCAGCTTGGGTCTGCCTGCGGGGGGGAGGAAAGGCAGCAAGGAAGGGATGCCGGGGTTCGCCCGGGGTCCGGTCGGCGCCGCGGCTCCCGACTCCGGCCTGGGCCGGGTTCGCGGCCCCTCGCTTGCTCGCTGCCAACCCGCCTAACCGGGGCTGTGCTTGGTTACGCAGCCAGATCGGGCGTTTGGGCCTGCGCAACCGGGGCTGTGCTTGGTTGCGCAGGTCAACCCGGGCGGACCGGGCCGGCGGCGAGCTGCGGAAC
>JBOHDW010000289.1:0-4550 GCA_050700795.1 Nocardioidaceae bacterium
CGCTGCCCGGAATGCACCGATGGCGGACCCGCTACGGCTATCGCCTCACCGTCGACCACCACGGGACCCACTGGCTCGGCAAGGAGCGCCCGCCGAATCCGGACAGTCTGGCCGAGCAGCGGTTCGCCGAGCTGATCGCACAGTTCCGGTAGGCGACGCCCGGTCAGACCGCACGAGCAAGGATCAGAACCGCACCGAGCAGGCCTGCCTGCGTGGCCGCGACGTTGTTGCCGATGCGCCGCGGAAACTCCGGCCCGAACACGGCGACCGCGGTGACCCCTGAAGAGCTCGCGGGCGGTGGCCCCGAGACCTCCGCGGTCCGGTCCTCCACCAACTCCACCGCGAACCCCGCACCGGTCAGCGCCGCGACGTACTCGTCGACCGTCTCGACGAACGAGGAGCTCTCGTCCTCTGCCCACGGCAACGGGTACTGCAGCGCGCCCTCGCCGGTGCGCATCTGCTCGAACAGGCCGAACAGCCCTTCGGGCTTCAGCACCCTCCTCACGTCGGCGAAGACGGATCGCTTGTCGGGGACGTTCATCCCGACGTGGATCATCATCGCCCGGTCGAACGACGCGTCGTCGAAGGAGAGCGACTCGCCCGACTCCTCGCGGTGCCCGACACGGTCCGACAGCCCGACCCTCCCGGTGAGTGCGGTGGCCGTGGCCACGAACTCCGGCGAGAGGTCGATGCCGATCACGTCAACCGGGTACGACGATGCGGCCAGTCGGCTCGGACCACCGATGCCGCACCCGACGTCGAGCAGACGATGACCGGGATGCAGCTCCAGCCTGCCCAACAGGTACTCGGTCGCGAGACGTCCGCCCGCGTGAAGCTCGTCGAGTGGCGCGAGGTCGGCAACGGTCAGCGCATCGGTGTCGATCCCGGCCCGCGAAAGCGCGTCCAGGATCGTGCCGGTCAGCCCGGATCGGCCGTAGTGGTTCCGAACGGTGTCGCGCACATCCATGACGAGTCCTCCTTGACCGAACCTAGTCGGCGTCCCAGTTGAACAGCCTGGCGGCAACCGCGGTCAGCACCACCGCGAAACCCAGCAGGATCGCCATCGGGACCAGTGCGGCTCGTGCGCCTTCCCCGCGCACCATCACGTCCAGCATGCCGTCGTTCAGATGGCGCAGCGGCAACAGCTTCGACACCGTTTGCAGCCAGGTCGGGGAGCCGTCGAGGGGGAAGAAGGAACCGCTGAGGAAGGCCATCGGGAGCACGATGAAGTTCGCCACGTTGATGGCCCCCTCCGTCGTCTTGGCGATCGCCCCCGCGAGCAGGCCGATCGACATGAAGCTGAGCGTGCCGCACACCAGCAGCGGAACCCCCATCCACCAGTAGCCGGTCAACCTCAGACCGAGAGCCCCGACACCGAGCCCGAGGAAGATCGCCATCTGGCCGAGGGCGATCACCACCGTGGTCACCACCCGGGCCGAGACGATCGAGCCAACGGGAGCCGGGGAGAGCTGGAGCCGGCGCAGCAGTTTCGAGGTCCGCCAGCCCTGCAGCGTCGCGGCAGCCCCGAACGCGGCGCTCATCGCCACCGCCCACCCGAGCAGGCCGGGGGTGATGAACTGAATGGTCTTCAAGGACTGGTCCTCCACCGACCTGGGCTCGAACCCGTAGCGCGGCCGCTGCCCCGTCGCCGCCACATTCGCGGCGTCGACGTAGGCACTGAGCGTCCCGATCGCTGTGGCCGCACCGACCGCGTCGGCCTTGGTGTAGTGGACGACGAGGCTGTCGCCGACCATCTGCACCACAGCACCGGCATCGCCCTTGCGGACCTTGGTCACCGACCCTTCAAGATCGTGGGAGTGACTGACCTTGAACGAGGCGTCGAAGCTCTTGGTCGCGGCAGGAGGGAGCGAGTCGAGCACCGGGATGTGACCGATCTCGATCAGGTCGATCCTCGGGCTGCCCTGGTTGGCGAAGACGGCGCCGAACAGGATCAGGAACATCAGTGGGAACACCACCGCGAAGAAGAGCGACATCTTGTCCCGCACGAACCCCTTCGCGATCGCGCGAGCGATCGCCCAGAAGGTGCGGGTGCCGTCGCTCATGCGCGGTACTCGCGGCCGGTCAGCTCCAAGAAGACGTCCTCCAGCGTCGCGCCGCTGACCTGAAGCCCGTCGAGCGCGTCCCGCTCGGCGAGCGCTCCGAGCACCGCGGACGGCGCATGGGTGGTGAGCACCACGTCAGAGCCGTCGGACTCGACGGCGTCCACCGACTCGAGGGCGGCGGCTTCGGCCGGGTCCAGCAGCCGGGGCGCCACCCTGATCCGCACGGGCGCGCCGAGGCTCCGCACCAGCTCCACGGGCGAGTCCATCTTGAGGATCCTGCCGTGGTCCATGATCGCGACCCGGTCACACAGCGCCTCCGCCTCGTCCATGTAGTGCGTGGTGAGTACGACGGTCCGGCCGGACTCGTTCAGCGACCTCAACAGGTCCCACAGGTTCCGCCGCGCCTGCGGGTCCAGCGCCGCGGTCGGCTCGTCGAGGAAGACCAGCTCGGGCTCGTGGACGAGCGCGCACGCGATCGCCAGACGCTGCAGCTGCCCGCCGGAGAGCTGCTCGGTGCGGGTGCTCGCCTTGTCGGAGAGACCGACCGTGTCCAACCACGCATCGGCCCGGTCCGCCGGCACGCCGTACAGCGCACCGAAGGTGCGGATCTGCTCGCGGCTGGTGAGCCGCTCGAAGAAGGCCGACGCCTGCAGCTGGACACCCATCCGCAGAAGCAGGGCCGGTTTGCGCGGCCAGGCCGACTCGCCGAAGAGCTGGACCGCTCCGGCATCGGGCCGACGCAGCCCCTCGACCATCTCCAAGGTGGTGGTCTTCCCGGCTCCGTTCGGCCCCAGGATGCCGAAGAACTCCCCCGCCGCCACCTCGAAGCTGATGTCGTCCACGGCGACCACGTCCGCGTAGCGCTTATGAAGTCCCGTGACCGAGATGGCTGGTGGTCCCGTCCCCGCTGCCCTGTCCACGCCCCCGATCATGGCCTATGGCTGCAACAGGGTTCGCACGACCCGCAGTGCCACGGAGAGCCGAGCCAGGTCGGCGTTCCCCTCCGAACAGATCTCGTCGAGGGTGTTCACCGCCCGGGTGACCACCACCTGGTCGTCCTTCTCCCACTCGGCGATCCGCACCTCGACAGACTGGTCCGCGGGGGTCTCCGCCAGCACCTGGGCGGTCAGCTGGGCATAGACGGCGTGCAGCTCGTCGCGCAGCGCGGCCCGGGCCATCGTCTGCCAGCGGTCGTCGCGAGGGAGGGCGAGGATCTTCTGGACCACCGCCGACAGGCCGAGGCGCTCACCGAGGGCGAAGTGCACCCTGGCCACCTCGAGCGGGTCGATGTCGTCCCGCTTGGCCGTCTCGACGATGTTGAGCACCTGGTACGCCGGTGGCAGCACGGCCACCCGCACCGCCAGATCCTCGGGGACCCCGCCGCCCACCAGGAGGTCGCGCCGCGCCTCGAAGGCCGCCAGTTCCCGTCCGGTGAGCAGCTCGGGCAGCGCGGCGACGACCTGCTGGGCGATCACCCCGAAGAACTCGACGGTCGCCTCGCTGTCCATGGGCGGCCGCCGGTTGTTGATCAGCCAGCGGGAGGCCCGCTCCACGAGCGTGCGCATCTCCAGCCGCATCTTGGTCTGCAGCTCCGCGGCGATCTTGTTGTCGTAGGAGTCGATCTCGTCGATCAGCGCCCGCGACCCGAAGATCTCCCGGGCCACGAAGTTCGCCCTCACCAGCTCCTCGGCCGACGCGCCGGTCTCCTCCGAGAGCCGCGGGTAGAAGGTGATCCCGGCGCCGTTGACCAGGTCGTTGACCACCTGGGTCACCACGATCTCGCGGCGCAGCGGGTGACTGGTCATCTTGTCGCGGAACTCCTGGCGCATCGGCGTGGGGAAGTAGCCGAAGAGATCCGTGCGCAGGAACGGGTCGTCGGGCAGCTCACTGGCGATCAGCTCGTCGGCCAACACGATCTTGGTGTAGGCGAGCAGCACCGAGAGCTCCGGCGCGGTCAGCCCCGCCTTCGCCTCCATCCGGCCCGCCATCGCCTTCCGGGTGGGCAGCGCCTCCAGCTCCCGGTTGATGAGGCCGGCCCGCTCGAGTCGGCGCACCCAGTCCTCGTGGACGTGCAGCAACGCAGGCGCCTGTGACGCCGAGTTGGCGATCGCCTTGTTCTGCTCGTAGTTGTCGCGCAGGACCAGGTTGCCCACCTCGTCGGTCATCGCAGCGAGCAGGTCGTTGCGCTGCTTCTCGGTGAGGTCCCCGTCGGTCACCACCCGGTCGAGCAGGATCTTGATGTTCACCTCGTGGTCCGAGGTGTCCACGCCTGCCGAGTTGTCGATGAAGTCGGTGTTGATCCGGCCGCCGGCCAGGGCGTACTCGACCCGGCCCTTCTGGGTCAGCCCCAGGTTGCCGCCCTCGCCCACCGACCGGCAGCGCAGTTGTGACCCGTCGACCCGGATGGCGTCGTTCGCCTTGTCACCCACCTCCACGTCGGTCTCCTGGCTGCCCTTCACGTAGGTGCCGATCCCGCCGTTCCACAGC
>JBOHDW010000290.1:0-3563 GCA_050700795.1 Nocardioidaceae bacterium
GCGGACGCCCTCAGCACGGGTACGTCGGTGAAGCCGATCGCCGCCGACGCAGCCAGAGCAAGCAGTCCGACGAGGAGGGGACGACCGCCCGTCCGAGCCGCCAGCCCGACCGCGCACGCCGTGGTGACGACCACGGCACCGCCGGTCACGACCCAGGACGGCCCACTCCACGACGTCCACGGCGTCACCGTCGCCGCGGTGCCCACGAGAAGAGCAAGCAGCCAGAGCGCCGCCGGCCACCCGCGCGACGACCCGTCCCGGGAGACCGGTGGGGCACGCCGACGCCCGGCGCGAGATGCGGCCGGCGTCACGAGCCGAGTCGACGGTTGGCCAGGGAGGGGTTCGTCCGACGGGCCCGTTGGACCTCGTCGCTGGACAGCACCGCTCGAGCGGTCGCCTCCCCGTCGATCTCGACGAGCACCTCGCCCATGGGCGAGACCACCATCGAGTGTCCGGTGTAGCGGGGACCCGGCTGCGCGGCCGCGACGGCGTACACCGTGTTCTCGATGGCCCGGGCCTCGACCAGGGTGCGCCAGTGGTCGAGCTTGAGCGGACCGGCCACCCAGGCCGACGGCACCACCAGCGCCTGCGCCCCCGCATCCACCAGGCGGCGACCGAGCTCGGGGAAGCGCAGGTCGTAGCAGGTCATCAGACCGAGCCGGAGGCCGGCCACCTCCACCACGGCGGGCCGCGGCTCCCCCGCCAGAAGGCGGTCCGACTCGCGGTATCCGAAGGAGTCGTAGAGGTGGATCTTGCGGTACGACGCCAGCGGGCCGCCCTCATCCACCACCACCACGGTGTTGTAGGGCCGGGTCGGGTCGGCGCTGACCTCGAACATCCCGGCCACCACCGTGACGTCATGCGCCCCTGCGAGCCCGACGAGGCGCGTGACGAAGGGGCCGTCCAGCGTCTCGGCCCAGGCGGACACGTCGGTGCCGGGGGCACCGAAGTCACACATGAACGCCTCGGGCAGGACCACGAGGTCTCCGGGACGGGCGACCCGGCCGATCACGTCGAGGGCGCGACGGTTCTCCTCTGGGTCGAGGGTCGAGGCGAGTTCGAGCAGGCAGACGTTGAGCGTGGCCACAACACCCAGCCTGCCAGACTGGAGCGGTGCCCTCGCCCCGCCGGTTCTCCGCGATCGTGCTCACCGGCGGAACGGCGGCCCGGATGGACGGCGCCGACAAGGCCGGCCTGCGGATCGGTGGGGTGACACTTCTGGAGCGCGCCCTCGCCGCGGTGGCCGACGCCGACCATGTCGTCGTGGCCGGGGACCCGGTGGCCACGTCGTACCCGGTGGAGTTCACGCGTGAGCACCCCGCCGGTGGCGGGCCCGCCGCCGGCCTCCTTGCGGGCGTCGAGGTCCTGGGCGGCACCGTCGAGATCGTGGTCGTCCTGGCCGTCGACATGCCCCATGTCGACTCGGGGACGGTCGACCGGCTCCTCGCGGCGGTGTCCCACGACGGTGCGGTGCTCGTGGACGCGGCCGGTCGCCGCCAGCTCGCCGCGGCGTACCGGGTCGCCGCACTGCCCCGCCCGGAGGCCGCGTCCGGCCTGTCGATGCGTCGACTGGTCCAAGATCTCGACCTCGTCGAGGTCGCCTCGGCGGGTGACGAGGCCGCCGATGTGGACACCTGGGCGGAGCTGCGTCGGCTCGAGAGTTGATGTTCGCGGCGGTTTCCGGTTGCGCGACGGGCCGGGTCGTACGACGCTGGAGACGTGACTCTGCACGACTGGATCGATGAGCTCTGCGACACCCTCGACATCGACATCGAGCTCGACGAAGCGCTGATCCTCGACCTGGCGCGCGACGCGGCCCACTCGGTGGAGCGGACGGCCGCGCCGATCACCGCCTACCTGCTGGGGTACGCCGCGGCGGTGCACGGAGCGAGCCCCGAGGCGGTCGAGGAGCTCGCGGCACGGGCGACCGAGCTGGCGAACAAGTGGGGCGGCGAAGAGGACGAGGACGAGTTCACCGACGTCGAGGTCGAGGAGGACGACAGCCTCGTCGACGTGGAGTGAGCGCTCGCTAGCCTGGCGTCATGCGCGCCGTGATCGCTCCCGAACCGGGTGGCCCCGAAGTCCTGGTCGTCACCGAGCTGCCGGATCCGACGCCGGGTCCCGGTGAGATGGTCATCGACGTCGTCGCCACCGCGGTGAACCGTGCCGACCTCCTGCAACGCCAGGGCCACTACCCACCGCCGCAGGGCGCGCCGGACACGCTCGGACTCGAGTGCTCGGGGGTCGTGTCGGCCGTGGGCGAGGGGGTGGCCGACCGCGCCGTCGGCGACCGGGTCTGTGCCCTGCTCGGTGGCGGTGGGTACGCCGACAAGGTGCTCGTTCCGGCCGGGCAGGTGATGCCGGCTCCGGAGGGGATCGACCTGGTGACCGCCGGCGCCGTTCCCGAGGTGGCCTGCACGGTCTGGTCGAACCTCTTCATGGTCGCCGGCCTGCGCGAGGGTGAGACGTTGCTGGTGCACGGCGGCGCCGGCGGGGTCGGCACGTTCGCGATCCAGCTCGGCCACGCGCTCGGTGCCCGCGTCGCCACCACCTGCTCGGCGGCCAAGGCGGAGCTCTGCCGGTCCCTCGGGGCCGACCTCGTGATCGACTACCGGACCGAGGAGTTCGTGTCGCTGGTGCACGACGCCACCGAAGGTCGGGGCGCCGACGTGGTCCTGGACAACATGGGGGCGTCCTACCTCTCTCGCAACCTCGACGTCCTCGCCGACGAGGGCAGGCTGGTCATCATCGGCCTGCAGGGTGGGTCGAAGGGCGAGCTGGACATCAACGCACTGATGCGCAAGCGCGGCGCGGTGATCTCGACATCGCTGCGGGCGCGCCCCGCCGCCGGGAAGGCGGCGATCTGCGCCTCGACGGTCGAGCACGTGTGGCCGCTGATCTCCGAGGGAGTCGTGCGGCCCGTCGTACACGCGGTCTTGCCGATCGAGCGGGCCGGCGAGGCGCACCGGCTCATGGAGGACGGGGACCACGTCGGCAAGATCGTGCTCACCACATAGGGTGGCGGGGTGAGCGAACAAGAGCCGCAGGTCATCCTCGTCGGACCCCCCGGGGACCAGCCGGGACAGGAGGGCGGGCGCAGGGTCACCGATCTGGTCGAGCAGCCGGCCAAGGTGATGCGCATCGGGAGCATGATCCGGCAGCTGCTCGAAGAGGTGAAGTCGGCACCGCTCGACGAGGCGAGCAGGGCTCGGCTGGCCGACATCTACGCGTCCTCGATCAAGGAGCTGGAGGAGGGGCTCGCCCCCGAGCTCGTCGAGGAGCTAGACCGGCTCTCGTTGCCGTTCAGCTCCGAGACGCCGTCGGAGGCCGAGCTGCGGATCGCACAGGCGCAGCTCGTGGGGTGGCTCGAGGGGCTGTTCCACGGCATCCAGACCGCGATCTACGCCCAACAGGTGGCGGCTCGGGCGCAGCTCGAACAGATGCGCCGGGGGCTCCCCCCAGGCATGCTGCCCGACGAGGCCCACCAGGACGGACCCGCGAGTGAGCAGCCCGGCAGCGAGGACCCGTCCCGCGGTGGGATGTACCTCTAACCCGTCACGAGC
>JBOHDW010000291.1:0-3629 GCA_050700795.1 Nocardioidaceae bacterium
TCGTAGATGCAGTCGACCGGGCACTCATCGACGCACGCGCGGTCCTTCAGGTCCACGCACGGCTGGGCGATGACGTAGGTCACCTCGGTTCCTCCTGGCGGTCTGGCTGGTCTTGGTCGGCCCTCAACGACAGCCGACAGCCTAGTATCTCGAATCGGCGATGCGTCGCCGACCCGATCCCGGGTTGTGAGAGGTGAATCATGTCCCCGGCCCCCCTTCTGGGCCCCTGGTGCGTGGGGCGCCGGGTCGTCGTACGCCGGGTGCTGCGGGGCGAGACGGGTCCCAGCGGGGGGCCGGCGTACTCCGACGTACTCGGCACGCTGGAGGCGTGGGCGGACGGGGTGGCCGTCGTACGCACGAGATTCGGGGAGGCCGTCGAGATCGCCACCGCTGACATCGTGGCCGGCAAACCCATCCCCCCCAGACCCGTCGACCCGGCTCGAAGGCAACCCCCGAACCCGCCGACCGACTGAGTCCGCTGCGTCGTTTCAGGACAGCCCGGCGAAGAGGTCGGTCTCCAGCCCCGCGTCGTTGGTCGGCCCCTTGTCGCCCTTCGCCAGCCGGAAGAACTCGGTCCCCCACACCGCGTTCCCGACGTTGTTCGACAGCGCGAAGAACGGGCCGTCGAGGGCGATCTGGGACGCGTGGGCCCGCATCGCGGCCATCTTCTTCTCGGCGTACTCGTCGGCGGCGATGACCGCGTCGAGGCTCTCGTCCGGGGTCACGAACGGCGGCAGCGGACCGTCGGGATCCATGCCCTCGAACGAGGTGGTGTCCCCGGAGTCACGCAGCCGTCGCAGCCCGTCGCGCATCCGGCTCTCCGACATCGCACTCCAGTAGATCTTGGCGATGTCCCACGCCTCGCCCAGGTCGGGTCGGTAGGAGCGGACCGCCGCCAGGCACGCGGCGTACGTCGCGACCCGGTGTGCCTGGATGTGGTCGGGGTGACCGTACCCGCCGAACTGGTCGTAGGTGATCAGCACCTGCGGGCGCACCTCGCGGATCACCGGGACCAGGTGGTCCGCCGCCTCGGTGAGGTCGGCCCGCCAGAACGTCCCGGGCTTCACGTCATCACCCGCGACCGCGTGGCCGTTCTCGTGCCAGACCATCCCGGAGTCGCGATACGTCCCGGCGCCGCCGAGGAAGCGGTGGTCGGTCACCCCCAGCTCGGCCATCGCCGCGGCCAGCTCACCGATCCGATGGGCGCCGAGCCCGTCCTCGCGCGAGGCCGCCAGATGCTCGAGGCTGGGCACCAGGATCTCGCCCTCTTCGCCGAGGGTGCAGGTGATGAGGGTGACCCGAGCACCTTCCGCGGCGTACTTCGCCATCGTCGCGCCCTGACCGATGCTCTCGTCGTCGGGGTGGGCGTGCACCAGCAGCAGTCGCTTGTCCATCCGGCAATCCTAGGAGGCGGGTCCGACCGCGAGGAGGGCGGCGAGGTCGTCGAGGAAGGGGCGGTCCGGCCCCAACCAGTCCACCGTCTCGAGCCGGTCGAGGCCCAGCCAGCGGATCGCGTCGTGCTCGCGCGGGATCGGCTCGCCGTCGGAGACGCGAGCGATCACCACGCACAGCACCTGTCCCGGCGCGATCGGGACCCGGCCGGTCAGCGTGCCGGTGACCGAGATCACGCACCCCAGCTCTTCCCGGATCTCGCGCCGCGCCGCCTCGTCCAGGGACTCTCCCGGCTCGACCTTGCCGCCCGGGAGCTCCCAGCGACCGGCGACCGCTTCCGGACGGGTACGACGCGCCGCGAGCACCCTTCCCGCGCGGATCAACGCGACCCCCACCACCACGTCGGCGGCCCCGTGCTCAGCCACGGGGGCTGAAGGCGAGCTGTCGAGACTGCGCCACCAGGCGGCCGGTCGAGTCCCAGACCTCGCCGTCCTCCTCCAACGACCCGCCGAACAGGTTCCTCGAGACGGTCCGGACTCGCAGCCACCCAGGGGCCGGCCGCCCCCGAAGGTACGCCGTCAACGCGACGGTCGGCGCCCAGCCGTAGAGGCCGAAGTCGAACGTGACCGGTGGCAGTGCATCGATGGCGAGTAGCAGGGTCAAGGGGTCGGGTTCACGGCCGTCGGGGAGCCGCAACCACGCCCGGAACTCGCCCCGGCCGGCCGGCTGGCCGAGCACCCACCCCGCACACGCGGGGTCGAGTCGAAGGTCGAGCCGCTGCAACAGCGACGAGTGCTCCAGGAAGTCCGCGGGCGCATCGGCGACCGTTACGCACTTTTCCGGTGGCGGCATCCCCGGCGGCCGACTCATCACCCGGACATCGGTGGAGACCGAGCCGAGGTCGCCGTACGTCGCCAGCGCCCGGATCCTCTCCACCTCCGCGCCGGTGTCGAGCACCTGCAGCAACGATGCCTGGGCGGTCGCGGTCACCCTCCCTCGGCGTACGACGTCCGGGCGGACGACGAAGGTGCCCGGACCTGTCGGCGAGAGGTACGTCGCGCTGATCGCCAACGGGTCCGGGTGGGGATCGCCGATCGTCTTGCGCAGTCCGAGGGCGACCGCGGCGAGGAGCAGACCCCCGTTGATCCCACCGCCGATGCGCCAGCCGTCACCGAAGGTCCCCGCCCAGCCGGCTCCGTCGGGGCGCAGCGAAATCTCGCGGTCGAACTCGCTGGTCACGCCGAGACCCTAGCCGCCGCGGCGACACGGACCGGACGGTCAGTCGGTGGAGACCCGCTGGCTGGGGATCCGGCCGCGTTGCGCGATCAGGTGCACGGTCACGTAGTGACCGGTGTCGCTGAGCCGAGTGGCCCCCTCGAACTCGACGGCCTCCTCGTCGATCAGCGTCGTGTGCGCCTCCCAGAAGGGGTAGCGGGCCCGCTGGTCCCACAGCCGCTCGAGCTGGCCGGCCACATCGCTCTGGTCGAACTCGGCACGGAACTGGCACAGCGCGATCACCAGCTGGTCCGGGTCGTCGGTGGTCTCGACCTCGACCGAATCGAAGATGCCGCTGCTCATGAGCATGTCGCGCACGGCGCCCTCGAAGGTGGCGACATCGGCGCCGGACGCCGGGTAGGCGTTGACCTGGACGGCGGTCCGCATCTTGTGAAACTGCAGCAGCTCCATGAACCAATGGTGGCGCCCATACCCCCGCGAACCGGGAGCTGCCGAGTAAAGAGTGCGAGAACAAAGACCAGCAAATCCTGACATAACTCTACAAATCAAAAGTAAAATCTTCCAGCCACCGAGACCGTCAGGCCCCGTTGGCCTGGAGGGTCGGGCCAGTCGCCGGGCCGGTCGCCGGGCCGCCGCCGGGCAGTCGCCGGGTCGCTGCCGGGCCGGTCGCCGGGTCCCACGGGCGTCCTGGTAGAAAACAGGTCGAGGGTGCCCCGTCCGGCGGGCACCGAAAGCGACCCGCGGAGGTTCCATGTCCGGCTCGGCATCGGCGTTCCCGCTCCGGCAGCGTCGCCCGCTCGTTCTCGCCGACCTGGTCTCGGGCACCGTGGTGCGAAACCTCGTGCTGGTGGTCGGCGGCGCGGCCCTCACCGGCCTGCTCGCCCAGCTCTCGATCCCGGTGCACGGTTCCCCGGTCCCGGTGACCGGAGAGACGTTCGGGGCCCTCGTGGTCGGCGCGGCCCTCGGCTGGCGACGCGCCTTCGCCTCGATGGGCCTGTACC